>CANOUM010000012.1 GCA_947570515.1 uncultured Clostridia bacterium | reverse complement strand
AAGGTTGAAGATCCCGTTTCACGCAGCAAATAAAGAGGCAGCGCAAATCGTAAAATAGCATTCCCAAAAAGAGAAATAATTTGTCCGATTACAACCAATAAAAAATCTTTTTGAAAAAGGGTGTCGCCATAGTTTTTATACTTGTTTTCCATGAGAAAATCCTTTCTGAAAATAAATATAGATTTAATAAAACCGACCGTCGGTATGAATAAGGGTTATATAAAACGGCTTTTCGTAAGCCGTTAACTAAACGTTGTAAAAGGGCGCCGGCCTTAGCTCTCACCAAGCGCCCTGTCTGCCATGTCAATCGTTTTTGTCCTGTGACCAAATTTGTGCCTGCTTTATCCAGAGATCAATAATCTCTTTATCCAAAATATCAAAGCCAAGGCATTGAAAAAGCTGGTTATATACCTGACATTTTAATCGGATAGTCTCCTCGCTCATCGGCATGACCGAGGTTCCCAGCCAAATATTACTCAAAATAAGAATGGTCTCAGCCATCTCCAAAGGATGTGTTACCTGAATGCTGCCGTCCTCAACGCCTTGTTCAAGAACTTTAGCCATGATAGGCGCGGTTTCTGTAACAGAACTTTGATATAAAGCAACGAATCCCTGAGGATTCTCAACCAAATACGGCTGTTTTATATGAATCTTCTGGTTATCAAATTGAAGACTCACGCGAATTGTCTCAACAAGCTTTTCACGGCCTGTTAAATGTTCATTTTCCAAGACACTTAACCATGCTTTCGTTTTTTGCTCATTTTCTCTCTGCACTACTTTTTGAAAAATAGCCTCTTTGGAGGGGAAATGATAATAAATAGCACCTTTAGAAAGCTTAGTGGCATCTAAAATATTTTGTAAAGTGGTTTTTTCATATCCGTTCTGTATAAATAACTTTTCCGCAGCATCCAAAATAGTTTCTTCTGTTATTTCGGGATACTTATTACGTCCCATGGATCTGCCCCCTTTAAATTATGCCTTTTTAAGATAACCACGAACCATCTCTAACGAAGCAGAAGCCCCAAGCTCCGGCGTTTCATCTCCTTCAAATTCAATGGAAATATATCCATCAAAATCAGAATTTTTAATGAGCTCAATAATCTCAGCAATGGGCAAATCTCCCTGCCCTGTGATGGAACCGCGCAGGAATTGACCTCCTACGGTAGGAATCCATGAGCCATACTTAGATATGTCTGCGGTGGGGAACTGATTCGCAGTACGAATATGAAAGTCTTTCATATGAATAATCTGCGCCATAGGCAAACATTTTTTAACAGCGCCTAAGCTGGATTCGTCTACACAATTAAAATTACCTACATCCAAAGTCATTTTCATGTTCGGACGATTCGCCGCGTCTAAAATGCGAAGCACCCTGTCGGAGCCGTTGCAAAAGAATCCATGGTTCTCTAAGGTAGTGTTAATTCCAAAGGAAGCAGCATAATCACAAAGCTCCTGAACTCCCTCAATCATAAGAGGCAGCTCCTCGTCAAAATCTTTAAACGTGCTTTCTTCAAAAGGTCTAACGAAGCTGGCAATATCATGACGCATCCAGTGAGTTCCCAGACGAGCCGCAGCTTGAATATACAGCTTAATACGTTCAATTTCCGCTCTGCGTTTTTCAGCATCTTTCATTAACAGATCCGCATTGACAGAGAAAGTGGAAATTTCAAGATCAATCTTAGCAGCATGCTCTTTAATTTGATCAATCAGTTCTGTGTTGATCGTTCCGTTTTCTTCGTCAACAAAGGGAACAAAGAAAGGGACAAATTCGATGTGCTCACACTCATGATCTTTGGCCCAATCCATCACATCAAAGATGGTCATTTTTTCGTCGCGGATAAGGGTGCATAAACTGTAGCTACTAATTCCTAGTTTCATGGTTGTTACTCTCCTTTAATTATAATTTTAAACTGTTAGTTTCAGACCAACGGTTTCAAACTGTTGGTCTAAATATAATATAATTTTAGATAAATGTCAATAGGTTTTTTAAATTTTTTATACTAAAGCCTATTTGTAAAGATCCATCCGCCCCAAAAGCGCTTTATCATTGAAAAATTCATATCTAGATGCTACAATATATAGCACGCAAAATCCAAAAAATCCCAACCGGGTTAAGAAAGTGACCGATATGCGAAAACACTATATTGATAATTTAAGGAGCTTTATCATTTTACTGCTGATTCCCTACCATGCCGCCATGTCATGGAATACATGGGGCGAACCAAACTATATATTTTTTGAAGGCAACAAGGCGCTGAGCAGCATTGTTGTTTTACTTCATCCGTATTTTATGCCAGTTCTGTTTCTTATCGCAGGCATAAGCACGCGCTTCGCTTTACAGAAAAAAACACAGATGCAATATATTTTAAATCGCTCTAAGAAACTATTGCTCCCTTTTATATTTGGAATCTTGTTTCTTATGCCAGCCATGACCTATCTTGCTGCTATTTTTAATTGTGGTGCCGCGCCGCAAGGATTGATCCGGCATTACGGTATGTTCTTTACTAAATTCACCGATTTGACAGGTGCTGACGGCGGATTTTCCCTAGGGCAGTTCTGGTTCATTATTTATCTTTTTATTATCTCAATGCTTTCTGTCTGCATCATTTCAGTGCAAAAAAAGCTACGCCTCTCCCTAAAACCTTCTCTTTCCCCTCGGAGTTTCTATCTTTTAGGTTTACCTTTACTCTTTTTACCTCAGCTGCTTTCCATTGCCGGAAAAAGCTTTGCCGAATATACCTATCTCTTTCTACTTGGTTATTATATTTTTTCAGACGAAAATGCAATTGATACCATAAAAACCCATACATGGCTATTCCTATTAGTGGGTCAAGCAGCTGCCATCTTACATACATATGTACTTCTCTGCTCTGATACACAATATCCTCTTCTCAGTGCAATCGCTGAATGGTTTATGCTTCTTGGTCTGCTTGGCTTTGCAAAGAAATATTTGAATTTTAGCGGAAAAATGTCTAACTATCTTTCGAAACGATCCTTTGCCTTTTATATTTGGCACTTCATCTGGCTCGTGCTTTTCCAGTATCTTATATTTCCCATTTGCAAAAACCATATAATTTTGCTGTATTGTATACCTATCATTTTATCCTACATCACAACCTTCCTGTGCTGTGAATTATCAATTAAGATACCTCTTTTACGCTTCTTTACGGGAACAAATCGTCTTTGATTCATTTTTACAATAAAACGGAGGCGAACGAATCTATATTGTATCCGCTCGCCTCTATTAGAACTTATTTGTTATTTTCTGCTTTTTTCCTTTGTTTTTGGGAAAGGCTTAATAAAGAAACCATTCCGGCACAAGAAATACTCATCAAAAGCAGCCACAGCGATACGTTCATATCATCGCTGGTTCTCGGGCCATCTGACGTTGAACCCGATTGGTTCGCATCAGATGCGGACTTATCCTCCTCATGGCCTTCATCCTTCACATGACTGTCCTTGTAATTGCTGAACTCCACAATTTGCATTTCATTAGCCTTAATGACTCCAGTCTCCCCTGACTTTGTCACCGTATATCCTTCATTATCGCTTTCCTCTACCGTATAGTTCATACCGGCCGGAAATTCTTCAAACGTTACTTTTTCCCCATGTTTCAATACAAAAGTAGCAACTCCATTATGAAACGATATATCTCCAAAGATTCCGTTAATCGAAGTATTGTTCAGCGTTATTGTAAAGCTGAATTCCTTGTTTTTATCTCCGGCATCTCCTTCCACCGTATTGGAAACGCTTAGACTCCCTAGTTCCTTCTTCTCCGTCCAATTAGCGATGAAGGTCAGATTGCCGACCGTTTCCTTGTCTACCGTAAGTGTAGTAAATGCATCCGTTCTCTGCATTAAAGTTGTATCTTTACCCAAGCTCCAGTGCGAGAACTGATACCACCGGCCATTCTCATATACATCCAGGGGATTTTGTATGGTGAAGGTATCTTTTACCGTATACCGCGTCGGATTTCTATCGCCCGCCTTATTTACGGGCGTATTGGCAGGCGCCGTAACTGCTTGAAGTCCCGCATTCGCTGCACCTGGTGAATCGACTGCATTTTCATATGCGATGGTATATGAAATCGGCTGTACCAGATACACGACCGTATGTGGAATCTGATTCCCAGATAAAGTCTCTACTTTCTTTACATTTCCCTGTGCATCCATCCATGTAAGGTCATTATAATTTTTCACCGCCGTATAAGTTCCGTTATCATTTTTAACTACTAACGCATATCCCATCTCTGTTAAGGCTTTAACATACGATGCAGCAGGCGTTATCACTGTCTGATCTGCCTCCGCCTGAATCGCTTTCACAACAACCGGGTTCTTTTCCTGCTCTGTGCCTGCTTCCACAAATTTTATCATGTGCTTGCCCGCTTCAATCGGCTCATAGTAAAAGATGATCTGATAAGTGTCTCCTGCATTTTTGAGTTCCAAAACTTTATTGGTCTGTAACGGGAAATAGCCGGATTTTTCTTTGGCAGTTAGATTCAGCATTGCGTCGGCAATAAACTGCTGATCCTCCTGTGTGTTTTTTTCCAGCACATAATATTTTATCCCGCCGTTTTCAACGATTTTGTCATCTCTGATCTGCACGGTGCCAAGTATTTTATCCTTATCGCCTTCACTGAGCGTCTGCGTCACATAATATACCGTATAGCTATATTTTTCCAAGCTAATAGCTTCCCACACAGCTGCCACATGCTGGTCAGATGTAATGACTTTGTCAAAATCAAACGCTACCGGCACTTCCACCACATTTCCGTTTTCATCTGCCTGATACCAGCCGGAAAGCGTATAGCCATCCCGCACGGGCCGCGGAATCGATCCATTGGCTGAATACCGCGTATTGGCCGGAACCTCTACTTCAATCTTTTGATCTCTAGTTACCGTACCTCCATGTAAATGGAAGGTTACTGTATAAATAGGCTGTTCCCAAATGGCATACAGCCGCAGATTACTTTGAAGCGCAAAAACATCTTCCGCATGAAATTCTGTTTCTGCCATCTCAGTCGTCCACTGCATATTAACGCCAGCCGGGCCAAGTCCCCAGCCTTTAAACCTCCATTCTGCCGTACCTTTCTCCGAACGGTCAGGACAGACAGACACCGAAGCGCCAGTCGTTGCCCATGGATATTTGTTTTCCCCGGCCTCTTGTGTTTGATTGGTATCTTGATAGTCCAGTGCAAAACCATATTCTTTCTGGCTTATCCGTGCGCCGTATGGCAGTTCAATACTTCCCAGCTCTACTTCATTGCGCGCAGCGGCTTCATTCGTGATAGGCACCATATACGTGATTTTATATCGATTTCGGTTATAATAGAAATAAAGATCATAAGGATTGTCGGGTGTCCCACACACACTTCCCTTCCACGCTGCACCATCATTATCAGCATACTGAGAGGTATGATCAGCATTCGCGTTCGCTCTGCTCATATGCAGGCGCGCACTCGGATTTTGTTGTGCAATTGTATTGGTCGATACGGTTTCTACTCGCCGGCTTACGCCATAATACTTGATTGTACCGCCGTTTTGATATCCCCGCACAGCATAATAATTGCCATCCGGATCATCATATATTACTCTTCCGTCTTCATACGACACTTTCATCAGATCACTAAAGCCGTATTTCTGAAAAACCTCATTGTCGCTGGGCACCAAATATAAGGTATTTTTTAACTCCTCAGAATTATTATAAATTGAAATCTTCTGCACACCCGCCGAGGCAATATTTAAATCAGGAATCTCAAAACAGTGATTATTCCGATAGCTGCTAAATCCTCTGTTGCCCCAGTATGCTATGAGGTGATGTACCGTATCTTTATTTTCTTCATCCGCAATAATCTCAGAGCCCATAACCGCATAGGATCCCATGATCGTTGGTTCACCATAATGGCTGTTGCCCGCTGTCATTGCATCTGTACGGTACTTACCGTCAGTAACGGCCCAGGAAATCATTTGAGCCCTCTCGCCATGGCCATCATCATTATGCGTATCGATCCATTCCTCTGCACGCGCAACAGGCCAAACATCACGCAAATCTGCACCATATTTGGCTTTAATGGTGATTGTCCGCGGAACCGGCATATCTTTGTCAGCTGTCACATTAGCTCGCAGCCAGCTGTTCCGATATGCTGTCGATCCAATATATGCAGCATCTTTATAATCAAAATTCAGTTCATCACCATAAAAAATCTTATCTACACCCGCATAGCTATATCCATTGGTTTTATTGGCAATACAATAATCCGATGAATTGTCTTGGGGTGAGGCGCTTCCATAATAATGGAACTGTAATTGGTAGATATTTCTGGTAAAATACACATAGATCATCGTCCTTCCGTCTGCAGCAGCGGTCGTCGTGCTATAATCCACAGATGCTCCGGTCTCATGCACAATTTCAAAGTCCGACTGTGTATAGAAATGATCTACATCCATTCCATTTGCCTGTCCCATGGCCGTTTTAAAATTTGCATCAACCATCGCCTGAATCTCATCGGCTAAAGCTTTCTTATCGCCGCCGGCCAGCAAAGAAGAATCTGTCGGAAGATTTTCTATTATAAAACTTCCCATATTGCTATAATGAGGATCGTTCGTGCCCAGCATAGGCCTGTGGGTCACCGGTGCCTTTCCATAATCAGCATATTTTTCATGATAATACGCTGAATCTCCCCCTTCAGCGATGGCCTGTACATCATCTTTTTGTGTCAAGTTCTCCGTCCACAGAATCACTCTAACCTCTGTCGTATCCGGTTTCCAAATCGGGTACAAGTGAAGCGCCAGCACGCCTCCTGTATCCTGAAGTTTTGCTTTCGAAATCAATTCTTCATTGATCGTCAGAATATACTGTCCATCTCCGCCGATCGTTACATTTTCATAATCAGCATCCGCATATTGTCCGTCCGGGCCCGGCACGGCACTTTTTTTCAAATACCGCCACCCATCAAAAGTATACCCTGTTCGTTTCGGATCCGTTACTCCTCCAAAATTAACATTAGCTCCCAGCTCTACTTGCTGTCTTGGAATATACGTGTAGTTTGTATCAAAAATAACACGGTACGCTTCTGCCGCTTCATAATAAATATCTACAGTAGTAGCTCCCTTGGAATCACCTTCTGCGATCGAGACCGCATTTTCAATAAGCTTCTGGGAATATGCCGTTGGCGTCAGTTCTTCATATATTCCATCCGTTTTAGCTCTGGCCTTGGTCATAGTTCCAACACGTCCCTGAATCGTTTCTTGATTTAAACAAAAATATGTTTTTCCGTTTTTCTCTGCCGTGTCTAAGCCGTCCAGATCTTCAGTTCCGGTAAGCTCTTCCGGAACCCAGTGATTCACATGATACCATGTAGCATTACGACGGTAATAAACCGTGATATTTAATTCTGTTTCGCTTTCGAGTGCTTTTTCCAGCTGCGCTTCTGTCAGTATCACTTCCATTTTAGGGTTCACTAATGCATTAGCGCCCGGACCCTCTGCATCACGTATTTCCTGTCCCATGACCATGGCAGTATACGTATCTGTCGTAAGCGCACGTGCCTCATTCCATGCCTGATTATACTCCGTTGAATACTGATTGTTATATGCCGGATGAGTCGTCTCATCTGCCACTTCCTGATAATAATAGATCGTCCCGTGATCAATATCTACATTAAAATCTCCGCGCTCTAACGCTGCTTCAAGCTCCGTCTTTGTTTCGTTTCCCGTTGGCGGCTTCACTAAGTACCGGTTTAACGGTTCCGGATTTAACAGAATACGAAATCCCGCAGTTGTCGGCAGCGTCCATTCTACCTTATAGCTTCCATCGCTTTGCTTCTCCGGTATCACTTCGATTGTTTCCGGATCCACCACATTCATCCCCGCCAGACCACCGGTATTCGAATATTGATATTTCATTTTTATTCGAACAACCTCCGCCGGTACAAATTCATATCCAGAAAGCTGTCCATTAAACACTTCCCGAAGTGTGATTCCTTCTTTTTGTGTATCGCCCGCTGGCACAATCCGCCAGCCCTCCTCTACAGCATACACAATTCGAGCGCCACCTTCTCTGTCTTCATCAAAATCCTGAATCGTCACCGGCCTTGCTTCCGTTACCGTAAGCTGCTCTGCGGCATAAACAAATCGATCCAATTCACATACGCCGTTTTCAAAATCCGCCTCTGTCAGTTCAATCTTTTCTTCTACGCTAATATGCTGCTTTTTCCCATTTGCAGTAAAGCGAAAATAATGCGTTAAATATAGTCTATAGACAGCCTCCGATTCCATTTGCACCGCTGTCTCTGCCTCAGGATCGACAACCTCCGTATTATATTCGTTTTCTTTTAAGTCAGAAGAGAGCTCTCCTTTACATATTTCGGCCGCCAGTACACCCATCCCATTTGTGCAGAGCATCACTGCGCAGAGCATCACACTCATTATACTCCGCATACTCCGCCAGATTTTATATCGTCGCTTTTGACTGCTGAGGCTTCCGAAGTGCTCGTTTCTGTCTGGTTTTCTAAAATAATCCATGTTATTACCTCGTTTTCACTAGTTTAACGTTCTGCCCCATCTAAGAGAATTTCATTGTGCACTATTTCTGGTAGATATCCCCGGCCCATGTATTAACTTTTTAGTTTTTAGAGAAACTTAAGGTAAAATTTCGCTATTTAACAGCATTATATCACACTTAATCTCATACTTAAACCAAAAATCCTATCTTTTTTGTAAAATATATTCTTTTTATAATTTCTGCTTGACTCTATGCCTGACACATGATAATATAAATTCACTTAGCTGCGGCGTTGTAGCATTGTTGCAATGCCGTTCTTTATTTTTTCAAAATTTACCGCTTCGCCAGCTGAGGTGCGTACCGCCGCATCTTGGTTGGTTTTTTTAGTCTTTTTTTGTATTTTCTCTTGTTTTTTGCCGCTTCCTATGGTATCATATCGCAGGTAATTCAGTGGGAGTCCGCATGCTCCCATAGGAAAACCGTAATTCTAAGCTTCGGCAACTGCCAATGTACCGCTTGGAGTTACGGCTTTTTAATAAGCTTTTATACAGGGAGGAAGCTATGAAAAGAGAAGACATTCATAAGGTACTCATTATCGGTTCCGGCCCCATCATCATTGGTCAGGCCTGCGAATTTGACTATTCCGGTACACAAGCCTGCAAGGCACTGCGCAGTCTGGGATATGAGATCGTACTTGTAAATTCCAATCCTGCCACCATCATGACAGATCCGGATACGGCAGATATCACCTACATCGAGCCCTTGAACCTGGAGCGTTTAACACAAATTATCGAAAAAGAGCGCCCTGACGCGCTGCTCCCCAATCTTGGCGGACAATCCGGCTTGAATCTGTGCTCCGAGCTCAGCAAGGCCGGCGTGCTCGATCAATACGGTGTCAAAGTGATCGGCGTACAGGTCGATGCCATTGAACGCGGTGAAGACCGTATCGAATTTAAAAAGACAATGAACAGCCTCGGCATCGAAATGGCCCGCAGCGAAGTGGCCTATACCGTTGACGAAGCTTTATCGATTGCTGATAAGCTGGGATATCCCGTAGTACTGCGTCCGGCTTACACCATGGGCGGCGCCGGCGGCGGTCTTGTCTACAACAAAGAAGAACTGCAGACTGTATGCGCCCGCGGCCTGCAGGCAAGTCTGGTCGGTCAGGTGCTTGTCGAAGAATCCATTCTCGGCTGGGAAGAGCTGGAGCTCGAAGTAGTGCGTGATGCCAAAAACAACATGATCACCGTCTGCTTCATCGAAAATATCGACCCGCTCGGCGTACATACCGGTGATTCATTCTGCAGCGCGCCCATGCTGACTATTTCACAGGATGTCCAAAAGCGTTTGCAGGAGCAAGCTTACAAGATCGTTGAAGCTATCGAGGTTATCGGCGGCACCAACGTACAGTTTGCACACGATCCCGTGAGCGACCGCATCATTGTCATCGAAATCAATCCGCGTACCTCCCGTTCTTCCGCGCTGGCCTCCAAGGCCACCGGTTTTCCGATTGCCCTCGTATCAGCCAAGCTGGCCTGCGGCCTGACACTGGACGAGATCCCCTGTGGCAAATACGGAACGCTGGACAAATATGTGCCGGACGGTGATTATATTGTACTCAAATTTGCACGCTGGGCTTTTGAAAAATTCAAAGGTTCCCAGGACAAGCTCGGTACCCAAATGCGCGCCGTAGGCGAAGTCATGAGCATCGGCAAAACTTATAAAGAAGCTTTTCAGAAGGCTATCCGCAGCCTCGAAATCGGGCGCTATGGCCTCGGCGGCGCCATCACCCGCTTCGGCAACCTCGGCACTATGAATAAAGATGAGCTCCTCGCTTTGCTACATGACGCCACCAGTGAACGTCAGTTCATCATGTACGAGGCTCTACGCAAAGGCGCTACCGTAGAAGAGCTATATGCACTTACCAAAATCAAGCACTATTTCATCGAACAGATGAAAGAACTCGTAGAAGAAGAAGAGCAGATCAAAGCGCACGCCGGCGCTCTGCTTCCTGCCGACATGCTGCGTCAGGCCAAGCTCGACGGCTTTTCTGACCGTTATCTCGCTCAGCTTCTTAATGTCAGCGAGGACAGCATCCGCGCACAGCGCGAAAATGACGGTGTAACCGAAGCTTGGGAAGGCGTCCATGTCAGCGGTACCAAAGACTCCGCTTACTACTATTCTACCTATCATATCGAAGACAAAAGCCCCGTCAGCACAGCCAAGCCCAAAATCATGATTTTAGGCGGCGGCCCCAACCGTATCGGCCAAGGCATTGAATTCGACTATTGCTGCGTACACGCAGCTCTGGCTCTTAAAAAGCTGGGCTTTGAGACGATCATCGTCAATTGTACTCCAGAGTCGGTTTCTACCGACTATGATACTTCAGATAACTTGTACTTTGAGCCGCTGACGCTGGAGGATGTGCTGAGCATCTACCGCAAGGAAAATCCGATTGGCGTAATTGCGCAGTTTGGCGGTCAGACGCCTCTCAATCTGGCTAATTCACTAAAGGCCAATGGCGTAACCATTCTTGGCACCACTCCTGAAACCATTGATATGGCGGAGGATCGCGATCTGTTCCGTGCCATGATGGACAAGCTGGGAATCCCGATGCCGGAAGCCGGTATGGCTGTTACGGTGGAGGATGCGCTGCAGATTGCTAATCAGATCGGCTATCCTGTAATGGTGCGTCCCTCCTTTGTGCTGGGCGGCCGCGGCATGGAGGTCGTATATGATGACAATGCACTGACTTTTTATATGAAAGAAGCGGTTGGCGTGACCCCTGACCGTCCGATTTTGATTGATCGTTTTCTGCATCATGCAACAGAATGCGAAGCTGATGCTATCAGCGACGGTGAGAATGTGTTTGTGCCGGCTGTGATGGAGCATATTGAGCTGGCCGGCATTCACTCCGGCGACTCGTCCTGTATTCTGCCTCCGCAGTCGCTGAGCCAGGAACAGATCGAAACGATTAAAGAATATACACGCAAAATTGCCCGTGAGCTGCATGTTGTCGGACTGATGAATATGCAATATGCCATTGAGGATGGCAAGGTATTTGTGATTGAAGCCAATCCGCGTGCTTCCCGTACCGTACCGCTGGTTTCCAAGGTGTGCGGCATCAACATGGTGCAGCTTGCAACCGAGATTATGACAGCTCCGCTGCAGGGGCGCCCCTCTCCGGTTCCTGAGCTGAAAGAAAAGAATATTCCGTATTTTGGCGTGAAAGAGGCTGTATTCCCCTTCAACATGTTTCAAGAAGTTGACCCCGTGCTGGGACCGGAAATGCGTTCTACCGGCGAAGTGCTCGGCCTGTCTTCCAACGTGGGTAAAGCCTTCTACAAAGCACAGGAGGCTACGCAGACGCGTTTGCCACTGGCAGGCACCGTGCTGCTGAGTATCAGTCACCGCGATAAACCGGAACTTCTTGAGGTGGCTCAGGGCTTCCATGCTCTCGGCTTTGCCATTATCGCAACGGGTTCTACCTACGACCGCATTATAGAAGCCGGCATCCCCGCACAAAAAGTGGCTAAACTGCAGGAGGGACGTCCGAATGTGCTGGATAAAATCACAAATGGACGCATCGATCTAATCATCAATACACCTCTTGGCAAAAAAGGAAGCGCCGATGACAGCTACATTCGTAAGGCTGCTATCAAGCACCGCATCCCTTATATGACGACCATGGCGGCTGCCAAGGCTACGATCCAGGGAATCAAAGCCATTAAGGAATCTGTTGGTAACAATGTGCATTCCTTACAGCGCTATCACGAGAAAATCACAGATAAAGCCTAACCCGCGACCACATAAAAATACCACCCGCCGGAAAAAGCTGAGCGGGTGGTATTTTGTATTAAATGATTGAATCCCAAACTAAAAAAGGAGTCTTATAGATCATGAACATTACAATAAGAGAAATCGAAAGCAAAGACTATCTCTCTGCAGCGGCGATCTGGCGCGACGTACTCGGCCTCTCCTCCGCAACCGATGAAAATGTAACAGCAACTTATGAAACAATGAAAAACGACAACCGCTACCATACATTTGTTGCCGATGTAAACGGTGAGATTGTCGGCCTTGTTACGACTGTTAAAGCCTTAGCGATCGGGTATCCAAACGGATACATTAAAATGAACGGTCTTGCCGTTTTGCCTTCGTTCCAGCGCTGCGGCGTCGGCAAAATGCTGATGAACCGCGTTGAAGAGCTCGCAAAAGAATGCGGCGCCTCACGCATTGGACTGGCATCCGGGTTTCAGCGGACCGGTGCTCACGCATTTTACGAGCGTCTGGGCTATGAAAAATCATCATTTTGGTTTCACAAGAATATCTAAAATACTCCATAGTAGGAGGCAGGCAGCTGCGGCAAGTGATATGATTCCCAAGTAAATTGGAAATATTTTCCTTATTTAAGGGGAATCCTATCCAAGTAAGCAGCTGCCCTTTTTATATAACACCTTACGGTGTTACCCGCTTTACCGCGGCTGTCCGTTCACGTTTTTAACCTCTGCGCCCTCTGCAATGGACAACGTCCCCGAACAATCCACATTTTCCACAACGCAGTCCGAACCAATGACCACATTATGCCCATTCACTGTTTTAACTTCAATTCCATCAATATCAATCTCCGTTGCCTCAATCATGCCAATCTTACATAACTCATGGCTCCGCTTAAAAAATATATGGCGCTTTTTCGTATCGCAATGAACATTCACCTTTTCTCCCACAATCTCCTTAGCGCTCAGAAGCCCTCTGCCCTCTACGAGATCTGCCGAAATTTGCTCCTGCACTGTGATAACGCCTTTGCATAATACATGATCAGCCTCCACATTATCCTGAATTGTACACACGCCGTCTACCCGGATATCCGCGCCTTTCACTCTTCCCGTAACGGTGCATACGCCGCCCAGTACAATATTTTCTTTCGCCTCTACCATGCCGTTCACGGTAACGACACCATCAATATTCGCGCTCCGCGCATCAATATCTCCGTTACAGGTAATGACACCATTCATCACAAGCTCATCATAGCTGCCGCCGCCAACCGTGCTAACTCCACCAATTTTATTGATTGCCATAAGATATTCCTCCTAATTTAAATAAATTTTTATACTTTACCATTAACGGATCTGCAATACTGCTCCATGCCTGCATAGCAATATGGATCGTCTGATCAAATGCTAATGCCCCCGTTCCTTTAAAGATCACCAAATGATAATTCCCGCGCAGCGGAAAAACGCCGATGGCTCCACTGCTGCCGCTGGGAATCGGTTGGGGCAGATTCAAAAGTAATTCCTCCTGCTGCTGTTCGGGAATGTCGTTCTGACTCGTAATAAAAATAGCAGCCACCAGCTCTTCTAATGAAACCCTCTCTTTTCCGAGCAGCTCCGGCAGCTTCTCCCTCCACTGCTCCGGCAGTTCCTCGATCTGTGTCAGATCCTCTGCGGTAAGTCCTCCCTCCTGCGATATTTGCTCAGCAAACATTTTCGCCAGCTCTTCCATCGAATACTGATCCTTCAGCTGCAGGATCGTTTCAATTCGGCTTAGAACCTGCTCCCGCGGAAAGAAAGTCTCTTGTCCGGTGTAAGATGCTTTTTTAATAAACCATTCTTCCGGAATCAACTGCTGACGCTTCCATCGGTAAAGCTGGCCGTAGGAAATTCCCGTCATCGCCAGTAAATCTTTTTTTGATATCAGATTCATGCTTTCTCCTTTCTTTGTAGATTGTTTTGTAACGTAACAATGTTTTATGGTATAGATTGTAACGTAACATTGTTTTGTTGTCAAGTGGTTTTTATTGCATGCATTCCCTGCATCTGTTTTTTCACTTTTATGTACGCAGTCAGCCCTATTGCGTACATATCAGCCGCTTTATTCCCGTTGTAACATGCATGCAAATCGCCTTTTGCATACATGCCGGTCTTAAAAAATAAAGAAAAGATGTACGCACTTTTTCCATTTGCGTACATCTTTTCTTTATTTTTAAACTATAGCTTGCCTGCAATTTAACGTATGGTGCCTGCAATCAAACTCTTTTAGAAAATCACCGCCGTTACGGTGTTCTCCACAGAAGCCTTTTGCCATCCTCTTCAAATTCCACTGTTACATGGCCGGCTTCCTTTAGCCATACCAAGTAGGAACGAATGGTGCTTCCTACAAGTGCGTACTGCTGGAAATTGATCTTCAGCTGATACCTTTGAAATAATTGTGCCAGCAAATCCTCAAAGCATACCGGCTCTTTGCATAGCTCGATCATATACTCTGCTATTCGTTTTACCTGCTGCACATTATACTGAACAAGCGGCCCAATATCCTCTGTCGCGGCCGCATGGGACGGTACAAACAGCTTTGCCTGCATATGCTGCACGGCCTCAAGCGTTTCCAGATATGCACCCACATCATAAATAAACCCAATCCCATATTTGTCAAGTGTCTCCCTGCTTGATAAACAATCAGCCAAATACACCACGTCATCCGGTGTACGAAATCCTGTCATATTAAACGAATGCCCTGCTAGCGGAAGGATCTCTATCTCACCGGGAAAAGCGTCGTCTGTAAAATCACTTACCTCGCTTCCCTGAGCCAGCAAAAATTTATGGCGAAGCTCCCTGCCTGGATACCCTCCATAAAGAAACGCTGGCTCCAATATCGGATGGCGAATAAAATCGGCCTCGATGCCAGTTGAGAACACCTTACAACCAGTTTTTTGCTGCAAATAATAGTTACCGCCAATATGATCAGCATGCGAATGCGTATTTAAAATTCCACGGAGCTGCCAGCCATTTTCATCCAAAACCTTCTTGACCTTTTTGGCGGCCTCTTTATCGCTGCCGCTGTCGATCAGATATACTTCCCTTTCAGATGTACGATAGATACCAATCTTGGCCGGACAATCAATATAATAGCTTTTTTCTGCTGCCTGACATAATTCATACATATTTATCCCAGTCTCTCAATCTCACGTTTCAACCGCGCCACCGGCAATCCCATCACCGTATAAAAATCACCGATAATCCCCTTAACAAGCAGCGCTCCGCATCCCTGTATACCATACGCCCCAGCCTTATCCATAGAATCACCGGTTGCTACATACTCCTGAATCTCCTGTTCTGACAGCGGATAAAACTCCACCTCCGCTTCCTCGGTAAAGGCATATTTTACGTTTTGATAACAAAGACAGCACCCTGTCTTCACCACATGCCGGCGTCCGGAAAGCAGCCTCAGCATCTCTTTAGCTTCTTCCTCTGTATGCGGCTTGCCCAGCATCTGCATCTCGCCATCTTTCTCTACAAACACGCCTGTATCACTGCCGATCACAAGCGCCTCCGGATGCGCCCCGGCCACAGCCTGCGCCTTAGCGCACGCCAAATACTCCGGCGCCTCCCCAATCGGCAGCCCCTCCGGCACAATCTCTTCTATATCCGCTACCTGTATATCAAAATCTTGATAAATCCACCGAAGCAGCTCTCTTCGCCTCGGCGAAGCAGAAGCCAAAATTACCTTTTTACTCATTCATTTTCTTCCTTTCCTTCAGCAGAGCTGTTAGCTCGGCCGCCGACTGATTGTAGTATTCTATCGCAAAGCCCTTATCTTTTCGATATTCCAAACAGCTAATCGCCGCATTTTTCAGTGCAGATTTGCCGGTCTCCGTTTTTTCTCCGCGCAAATACGCCAAAAAAATATGACTGATTTCACCATGACTCACTAAAATCAAATCACGGCCCGCCTGTTCATTGATCAGCCGATACACTCCCTGTACAATTCTCGTTTCCGCTGCCAAACGCCCTTCCAATCCCGGAAAACAAGCATCCGGATATAGGCGCTGCCGCTCCTCCCGCATAAGTCCGGAGGCCACACCATAATCCCTCTCCAGCAGATCATGATCTGTTTGAATGATGCCATTATAAGACAGCTCCCTGCCAATCAGCCTTGCCGTCTCCACCGCCCTTTGCAGCGGACTGGAAATGATTACCGGGCCAGGCCCGGAAAACGGATATAGGCTGATCGCCCTGCCGGCATCTGTCGCCTGCTGGCGACCGATATCATTAAGAGGGACATCCTCCCGCCCCTGCAGACGCCCTTCTGCATTCCAGGCTGTTTCGCCATGCCGCACGATTATGATTTTCATCTCTTCCTCCGTTTTCCTGTTTTGCCTTATTATACCGACCTTTTCTCCTAATCGCAAGCCTGATATAATTGTATCAATTTTGTAACAATTAGCCCGCTCCTTTTGTTTGCTAAAAGGCGAAATCCGAACAGCAAAAATCGTCAAAAAGCCACTGTTTATGCCGCTTTATGAGATTATTGACAAAATGACTTGACGAAATAGTTATTTTACCGTATAATAACAAAAGTATTACATTTGTTACAAAGCGCACGAAAACTCCCTTTAATTTTGAAAGGAAATTAATTCCGTGATTTGTAGAAAAAAGAATCTAAAAGCATTTCGCTTATTGATATGTCTCGTATTTGCAATCGCTGTGTCGTCTGTGTTTTTAAACATCGAACCCATGGCTTCTGAAGCTCCCCAAGAGTTTTTGGCTGCTCTCGATCCTTCAGATGACGGCAAGCAGCTGACGCAGGGATATGGCTCTTCTTTCGCGCCTCTGAGCACAGAAAAGGATATTAGCAAACCCCTCAGCGCTAATCAAACTTCTAACAATCAGTCCGCTTCTACGCTGCCGGCCACTGCGCCGCAAGTGGATGCTTCTGACAATGAGTCCGTTGATGATGACACTACTGTTATTCCGGAAACTCCGGTTGAAGATACTTCTTACTACGAGGAAGCTCCGGTTGATACTTCTGCGGAAACCGTCTATCCCGAGCAGCCTTCTTACGAAGAAAACAGCACTATTCATTCGGCTGCTTCCGGATCCGGTCAGCCGGTTGAAGGCGAGTATTCAGATCTTGATCTTCTGGCTGCTATCTGCCAGATCGAAGCCGGTTATGATTATGACGGCTGTCTTGCAGTCGCCAATGTGGTGCTCAACCGATT
>CANOUM010000011.1 GCA_947570515.1 uncultured Clostridia bacterium | reverse complement strand
GATTTTCAATGTCCGCGCTGCTCTCGCGAGTCAGCTTATCTAATTTATCACATCTCTCTTCCTATGTCAAGTATATTTTTTGACTTCTTTCAAATTTTATTTCCTGACTCCTGAGCTGATGTGAACGGATGCTATTCTACTACATCCTCCCTATTCTTGTCAATACCCTTTTTTAATATTGACAAACGGAGAAGGAGGGATTTGAACCCTCGCGCCAGTTTCCCGACCTACGCCCTTAGCAGGGGCGCCTCTTCAGCCACTTGAGTACTTCTCCATGGCTTACTGCGTTGGCTCCTCACCACGAGTGCTTTGCTTATTATATCGAGTTCGCCGTTCTTTGTCAACCATCTTTTCTTAATTTTACCCGAAAATTTCCATGATCCAATCAATCAGATGATTGCTGTGATAAAACCAAGCAGCTACCGAACTCTTTTCAATCGCCACAACCAAGGTTGTAAATACATTTTGCCCTGTGGCAAACATAGTTAATATAAACATTCCAAGCGCAATTACACAGGCGCCAATGATGCCGCTTGCAGCTAATCCCAAAATTCGATTTGCTAAACCGAGAAGCGGAATCCTATTGATAGCGCCAAGGCCTCTGGCCACCAGCCGCAGAAGTAGTAATGACACAATAAATACTAGCAGTACCGCAATTGCATTCACCACTATATTAGCTAAAAACACTCCGATATAATCTTTAAATGAGCTTACTCCAAGCGCTGCATAGGCTTCATAATTATTATTCCCCAGCAAGCTGCTTTTTAATGCCTCCGGAAGCTTCATACTTTCAATGAAGCCGCTGGCTTCTGTCATTCCGGGCTGCGCCGGAGCCTGAATGCTCGCTCCAAAACTGCCGGCCAGCTTCGCCTGCACGCCAACTGCACGTAAAAAATCAGCTACATATTCATAAAATTGCCATGCCAAAAGGATTGCCAGCAGCCAGCTAAACATCGTTACGACTGTACGTGCTAACCCTCTATGCCAACCGCGCGCTAAATAAAACACAAAGATAAAAATCACAGCTGCATCCATTATAAAAGGAAGTAAACTACTCATTTTCGCCCTCCATTGCATTTTTTATGGCCACTTTATAATAGCAAATCTGTCCGTTTCGCAGCCCTGCAACCGTGTTTCCGCTTTCAAAGGCAACCAGACGATTATATTCTTCTAACAAATCGACCTGCCACTTCGGCGATCCTTTTGCCGACATACCATAATAGGTTCTGCCCGCTCCGCAAATCAGTGTATCTCCCCACGCATCCAGATAGTCTGCGTCCTCAATATTTTCCTCATGCAGAACTGCCCCCCGATAGCTATAAATCACGATATTGTTTTCTGCCGGGCCTGTTGCTCCCGCCATCCCTTCGCCTAACCGAACAGCAAAATAGGAATCCATCATGACCAGAGAGGCAATTTGATACTCCAGCTTTTTCTCCCACAGCACTTCACAGGCACTGCCGGTTGACAATACGCCCACCCGGTCACTGCCCGCAAAGAAACAATCGCTCCCGTCAAACCGCAGATCAGAAACCAAGCAGCCCTCCAGGGACACGCTCCCTAAAATTCGGTCCACCAACGCCGAGCCGTTCTCTGTTAAATCAAATACGGTAATAATGCTCTGCAATTTCGTCCCGGTATAATGCACATACGCCGTTGCCACTGAGGGCAATCGCAATCGGAATCCCATCTGAATTTGCATACGTATAGCGCTGCATCAGCATCTCCCCTGTATTTGAATACAGATTCACGCTGTGACCGTCTCCTCCGTCAAGCACAACCGCACTGGAACCCTTTTCATTTACACATTGCATCAATACCTTTTTCTCCGTGGTAATCTGCGTCTCCACAACTCCATCCCGAATCAAAAGCACCACCGTCCCAAGGCGATCCGCTACCGAAATATAATCACCCGCTCTCAGCATATAGGGAGATGACATGGTAAACGGAATATCCCAAACCACCTGCCCTGCTTCACTAAGCGCCTGCAAACCATCCTGACTGCACCTAAGCAAATTCTTTCCATATAAAACAACACTGGTATTGCCTTCCGCAAAACTCACGGTTTGATCCGTTTTTTCCAGCGTATAACTAGAACGCCCCTGAATCATATTATAAAAACGATCAGAGAACAGAAACGCCGCCAAGGCTACCAGGCAAACAGCCGCCATTCCCATCAGAATCCATTTTTTCTTATTTTTTTCAGGTTCTTCCAGCTCTCGATCATCTTCTATATCAAATTGCGACTCTTCTTCATCAAAACTAAAATCTTCGTCCTCTTCCGGCTCTGCCGGCCGGCCTCCGTAAAACTCCTGTTCAAATTCATCGTCAGCTGTTTCCAGCCAGTTATTGATGCGGCCGTCTTTGCCTCCGCTTTTGTTTTTCATCTAAGGTCTCCTTTTTGGGAATGCACTGTAGCATCATTAAAATTAACTGTCCTATTCCCAAATAACCGAAAAAGCGATAGCCTTTGGTCACCAGCTCTGTAAAGCCAAACCCGGATAAAATCAAAGCGAGCAAAATCATCGTCAGGCAGAGGATGCTTCTACTGACAGGCAGAGCAGCCTGTACGCGGCGGATAAAGCCGAACCCATCCGAAACGGCCGTGGTATACATGGCTCCCAGAAGCACGCCCACATATAACTTCTGCCAAAAGGCATGCTGCTCCAGAAGCGCCAATATGGGAATAGATACTCCCTGTATTGTATCATAATTTGAAAATGTTGCAACCCCCAGCGCCAGAGTCAATATGAGTAATATGACCCCTCCCAGACATGCAGCCTGCGCCGCTTCTTTTTTCGTATGTATATAAGTTGACAGCGACACCAGCACCGCCCCGGCTCCCAGCATATTATAAGATGCATACAGCACCGCGCTGCCCAGCGCCTGCGGTAAATTTTTCATCGGCTGCGCCGTAAAAATAGACAACGGCTCCAGCAGGAGACCAGCCGTTTCTTTTTTGGCAGCCATGCCGAGGAGGGTGTAGCCCCCCAGCATCAAAATCCCGGCAATCAGGATCGGCGTTAAAATCCGGTTGATCCAGATGATGCCGCCATTCTCACTTTTTAACGCCAAAAAAGTGCCAAGTGCCATGGCCGCAGCGCCCGCCCACTGCGGAAGATTCCATTGCTGTGAAAAAATGGCGCCGCTGCCAGCCAGCATGACGCCATATCCAAGCAGCATAGAAAGCGTAACCATGACATCCAGCAATACGCCGATCCACCGGCCGGCAATCTGCCTGGTAAAGCTGCCATAATCTGTGTTTTTATGCTCATATGCAATTTTAAGCGTAATATAGGTAGATCCTGCAAATATTGCCCCTGCCAGAATCATCCCCATAAATCCAGCCTCTTCATAACTGGTAAAATACGCCATTATCTCCGCTCCGGATGCAAATCCGGCGCCAATTACCGTACCGACCAGCACCAAAGCGATATGCCAGGCATTAGAAGCACGCGCCTTCTTCATTCTCCGCTCTGCTGCTCCGCGCCATCTCCCTGATCAGGTTCTGACGCCTCTGTTCCGGCAAGCGTGGATTCTACGCCGGCCATTGTTTTATGCATCTGTTCCATTTGAAAGTCCATCGTCTCCAATCGATTTTGAATTCCATCCAAGGTGCTTACGCTGTTAAACAAAAGCATCCCCATAACCAACGTAACCATCAGCAAGACTGCGGATATGGATGTAAGTACCCGCAGCGGACTGCTTTCCTGATATTTCTTCTTGTCTGCTGCTTCATACGTCCGGGAGACGACCGGCGCAGCGGGCACTTTCTTTTCCTTTAATAAATAGGATAAAAAGGGTTTTTTAGATCTTTCCACCGGCAGCTCCCACGGTAGCGGTCCTTCCTCTTTGCTCTCCTCTTTCACTTGGCTGCTGATGGCAGTATTCATATGGTTTTCAGAAAATTGGCTGCTACGAAAATCAGCCGGATTCTGATCTGAATATACATAGTAGCCTCCCAGCTCATGGTAATTGCCCTCAAACCACTGATAAAAGGCCAGCGAACCATCCAGTCCGTCGCCCATCATTAAAATAGGCGCCTGTGCAAAAAATTCTTCGTTTTCTTTGGCAAACCGCCAGGCTCCGTCATTGCCATACCCGGGCTGGTTCAAAGCCCATCCCAGTACTTGATAATTAGGATACTGCCGCTGGCTTCTGCGCTGCAGGCTGCTTAGCTGCTCTGATGTAAAATGAATCTGACGGCTGCTCCCAGACTCTCCTTCTAAAATGCCGCGTACCAAATACACCGTTTGTCTTCCCAACCGGTATTCGCGTCCCAGCAAATAATAAAGCTGAAAACGCCCTACGCGATTTGTCATATTTTCCTTTAAAAAAAGATCGCTCTTTTCTTCTAAATATACTTTAACTTCTTCATTTGGTCTTCCTATACAGCGCACAATGCCCTGTCCGTTTTCATTTGTTGTCATGCTGCTCTCCCCCTTGGTACTTTCTGTGGGTAGAGTTTACCATATTTTACCAAAATAAAAAGCCGAAACTTGTCGGCTCCTTTTTAAAAATTATCGACAAATTTCAGCCTTTATCTCCTCGTAAATGCTTTCAAACACAAATTGCATTTCAGCTTCAATCCTGCATCCTGCCAGTTATCTCCGTCACTGCTGATATAGCTCTCTCCTGCCTGCACCTCTGCTTTTGTCCACTGAGAATCTTTCTGATAATATTCTGCAGCTAACGGCATTTTAACATCCGGCGTTGTGATGCGTAAAATAATGGCAAAATGCTGCTCGCTCTGCAGCTGTATTTCTTCCTCCAGATCAATGGTATAATAACCGGCATGCCTCAGATTCCCTTCTGCTACCAGCTTCTTATTATCAAATTTCGCTGCATCAGGATCCACCACCACATAGATTTCATAAGAGGTCAGCTCATCCGTTGCATAAAAGCTGACAGCTGCCAAACGCTCCTGTGCTTCAGCTGTATACACATTAGCGCCCCATGCTGTTTCTCCCTCATACCCCATCTGTCCTGTCCAGCCAAATTCATCATGCTGATAGATGCCATCATAGACGCCCGGTTCATCCAACCTCGAATATGTGAGCGTATTCTGCGCAATCGTCGTATCATAATACGAAACATAAAAAAACCCCTGATCGCCAAATTCCTCTCCCCAGCTGTTTTGACAGATAAAGGCTCCATCCCCGGGCGGAGATTTGACAAAATGTTCCCGGCTATATGCGTCATCCCATCCAATAATCAGTATATCATGATTATACTGCACGGCTCCATCATAATAATACGCATAATTCTCGGGCTGATAATACTGCGAGCTGCCATCCTCTTTTAAAATTGCATCATCTGCATACAAAGAGCTCTGCACCGCACCGTTTTGTATCACCGCCCGCTTAATAGCGTAGCGATCATTCTTCAAAAGCTTCGCCTCCTGCAGATGTGCGCGCACCTGTGCCTGCTCATTGGTTTGACCATCCGCATAAGGATCATCCGATTCCCATACCGGCCCCTTCCATCCCGTCAGATAGGCCAGTGCCATGGTAAAATTACCGCCCTCCTCCGTGCTTACGCCAAACCCATGGTTCATCGCCATATGGTCAACGGAAAAGCTCTCCAATGTCTGCGGAAGCCACAGAACCTCCAGCGCGCCCAGCGCAGCAAATGCCCAGCATGTCCCCAGTTCTCCCTGATTCTTAATGCTGGCGGTACGTCCGATTTTCCGATTATCCCACTCGGACGGCAGCTCCCACCGTTCGGCATTCATATGGCTGGCAAGCTCTTGATCAGCGGCTCCATCGACTTGCAGCCAGTTCTCCGTCTCCGCCTGCCATTTGCTGATCACCATGGCTTCCTTCTGACACCCCAGCAGCAAACAGCAAAGAAGGATGCAGACAATCCCTATTGAATACTTTCTATTCTTCATCATCTTCATCTGTCCTTACAATCTCGATCTCAAAGCTCTGATAGGGAAAATGTTCAATGAAATGATCCTGATGAAACTTTGTCTGTCTAAAGCGCTGCATTTCCTGATGATTCTGAGCAAACCAGATCGGCCGCGGCAAATCAAGTGCATGAATAATTTCGTCTATACAGCTTTCGAGACGCAGTGCTTCCGTCCAGTCCGCATGCTCGTCTGTAGCCGTATGGCTTTGATAGATCTGATTTTTATACCATATCTTTCCCCAAACCTGCAGCACCTTCCCTACCTCCTGTTTCGTTAGCGTTTGCGGCTCTGCCGCTCTTATATCCTGTTAAAAAAATGTATTTTGATCTTCCAGAATCATACGTGCCGGATCGAGTCGTCCGTAAAAATAAACCTGGCCCAGAAAGCGCCGGCCTGGCTGCGGGTCACCCAACAAGTCGTGCGGATTGATGCAGATACGCACAACCTGCCCAAGTACTTCCAGCTCAAGATAATATACCCACTCTTCAGTATAGGAATTCATGAGCTTTTCTACGCGCAGGATGTCTCCCAGCAAGAAGAAGTGATTATCGGCTCTTTCGGCCGGATACATGAATCCGTCGAATATACTGTACACATCTTCTTTTTGCAGACGCTCTTCGATTTCCTGCTGCGTAAGCTCCTCGTCATCCTGTATTTCGTTGTATGCGTCTTCATCTCCATGCATGGCGCGCTCCAGTAACTCGCGGCGCCATGCCTCGCTTTCCCGGATGGCTTCTTCATCTTCTTTACTTCTTTCGATGCCAAGCAGTACTTTGCCTTCTGTTGAGAGTCCGTAGCAAGAGGTATATACCTGCGTTTTTTCTTGCAGATGCGGTTCCAGATAATACCGATGTACTTCGGTGAGCTGCAGACAGAGTCCCTCTAATGTAGCCTGTTCTTGGCCCGCCAAATATAGGCAGTCCCCTGTGCTTTCCTGAAATTCACAGTCAACCAGACTATAGCCGCGCTTCTCCCGGAGCGCTGGCACAGCCATAAATATATTGATGTAATCTTTGCCTTTTAATTCGCCGCGCAGGATCATCCGAAACGGTCCCATATCTTTAAATATTTCCACATGTATCTGGCCGGCTTTCATAAATTGCTGCCCCTTGAGCTGATTTTTCTGCATCAATTCATTGATAAGCCGGTCCATATTGCGCTGACTGGTATATTGACTCATTCCAATCGCTGAAAATCTTCGCAGCATATGACTTACTCCTTTATCATGACGTATGCCGTCGCTGTTTGATCCGTCCCTTCTAGGCTGGCCTGTACTTCAAAGACTCCCTGCCTATCCGGCGCTGTATAGGTACCGTATTGATTGATCGTACCCGCGTTCTCTCCCACCACTTTCCATTGTACCCTGCCCTGCAGGGTGTCTGCTTTGCGGCAGCTAAATGTATATTTCATCCCCGGACGCAGGGATTTTGGCGGATTGGCAATATAAAACTGCTGTGCTTTGGCAACTGTTTTTTCTTTTTCTGTCATCTGCTCTTCTTTTCTGGCCTGCCAAATGACAGACAGCGTACCGGCAGGCATGAAGGATTCAAGACGAACCCCTATCTGAAGATAGCCTGTTTCCTCTTCTAAATAAGCGGCCAGCTTCGCTTCGGGCACGCCGGGAATATAACTTGACTGATGAAAGACACTGCTGTCACCGTATAAAATACGCCGGCCCTCCAGCGGCTTTTCATCTACGCCCAGCTCATCTGCCAGATACAGGGAAATCTCATGGCATCCCGGCCCTAGGCCGGTATCAATCAAACGTGTATAAAAACACTGGCCGGCTCCGCGGGCTTCCTGCACCGTAAACTTAATTTCTCCGCCGGCAAACGGACTTTTTAATGATCGTGCTGTATATTCTATCGTAACACCTTTACTCTCGTGCATACAAAATCTCCAGTTTACTATTTATATATGTTCTATTCTAGTCCCTTTTCCATTTATACGCAAGATTTTTTTCAAATTATCAATTCAAAAAGAGGGTAGACTATGGTATAATAAAGGCGGTAAGGCAGTTTTGGTTATTCAAATCCCTGAACCGCCTTACGAGTTTGATGTAAAGCATCAAACTCCGATGTCACAATGAAAACGCCCGCAAGAATCCCGCAGGGATTTCTTGTATAAAATGAAACAAAAAAACAGGAGGATTCTTATATTATGAAAACTTTTTCAACTGAACGCCGCGGGTATAGTATAAATGAAGTCAATCAGTGGGGACAAGAACTGGAGGAGAAACTAGAAAAACAGGAAAAACAGCTTGCTGAATACCGCCAAAAGGAAGTTGCGATCAACGAATCTGTTGTAGAAGCACGTTTACTGGCTAATAAGATTATTGAAGAGGCTAAAACAGAAGCTGAAAAAATCCATCAGGACGCCTTGGATTCTTTAGTAGATATCAAAGCACAGCTCACAGCTATGCGCGAAAAACTAACGGCCTTTCAAACAGATTATAATCATGCACTCCAGCAATATTTAGTGGCCGTGCGCTGCACGGATATGGTAAAACTATTTGAAGATCTCGATCAATTTATGGAAAAACTCGGTCTAAACAAACCAGAAGAGGAAGCCGTTGAACTGACAGAACTGCAGACGGAGGAAAACGCATGATCTGGTTTTATATTCTCGGTACGCTGATGCTGCTATTTTTCCTTTTAAAAAATATTCATAGCACCGGCGAATACAAAAAATATGCACAGCAAGCTCTGTTTGTTTTTGATGATACAACCAAAATGCATAAAATCTCCCGTATTTTTTTTACAATTGGTTTTATAATTGCAATCGTTATGCTTTTTATCGCTTTTTTTGTATTAAAGGTTCGAGAACCCGACACCTTGATGATTCTTATTTGTCTGATCATCGGCTGCGTGCTGTTCGGTTTCTTTCCGTTTACTCCCGGCAGATGGGTTCTCACTCAAGACGGAATCTATCTATATAATTACAATCTCTTTATTCCCTGGAGCCAGATGATCGGAAATCAAATCATTGCCCGCAAGAAAAAGACTTTTTTAATTTTATCGCTCAAGCAAACGGATGGAGAAGCGCTCAAGCGAACCATGTACCCTTTACTCATCCCTTCTCATCAAGCTGTTGATATTTCACATATGATTCGAGACTTTGTTAGTCTTATAGAAAAAAAACAATATCGGAAGCGTTTTAACGAAGAACGTTCCGTTTCTTTAAAAGACCGAAAATTTTATTGATTTTACCCAACCGAAGTTGAAGGGAGAATTTTATGAACTCAAATAAACAGCGCCTGGCATGGCTTCGCAATCTGCCCCCTCTATTCACTCTGGCGCTTGTCACGGCATTTGGTATTTTATTTTACAAACTTGTTCGTGACATTGATATATCCGGTGCCTATTTCTCCCGCATACTTACCATTTTAAATCCATTTATCATCGGACTTATCATCACCTTCTTTCTCGTACCGCTTGTCAAGCTTTTTGAAAACCGCTTCCATCGTCTAAAAAAAATCAAGCTGCCTAACAAAGCAATCAAGTTCTTAGCTACTTTAATCAGCTATGTATTGATTTTCGGCCTATTCATTTTGATACTGGTTTATATTATTCCGCAGATGTTTGCCGGCCTTTCCACTCTCATCACACTGCTGATTGATTCCATTCAATATTTATACAGTAATCTCAATAGCTTTATCGACTATTGGGATCACAGCTCCTGGAGTTCCCTGATTTCCGGTCAGGACGTATATCGCTTTTTAGGTGATCAGCTTTCCTCGTTAGCTATTGATCTGCAAAATATTGCTTCTACTGTGCTGCCCATGCTGTATAAAACCATCGCCGGCATTGCCTCTGGTTCTATCAATTTTATCGTGGGCATCATCATCTCAATTTATCTTGTCAATGACCGTCACCGTGTTGCCTTTGCCGGCAAGCGTGTTCTATATGCTCTTCTGCGGAAGAGCTGGACTGACCGCATTTTAAATCTCGCACAGGAAACGCTGCTCATTTTCCGGCGTTTCTTTATCGGTAAAGCTTTGGACTCTCTCATCATCGGAATCCTCTGCTTCATTTTTATGAAGCTTTTTCGCCTCCCCTATGCAGAACTCATTAGTGTAATTGTCGGCATCACAAATATCATTCCTTATTTCGGACCTTTTATCGGAGCGATTCCTTCTATTTTAATTATTCTGATGGTTTCTCCTATGGATGCCCTTATCTTTTCTGTATTTATTCTGGCGCTGCAGCAGCTAGATGGCAATATCATCGGTCCGGCTATTCTCGGCAACTCTCTTGGCCTAAAGCCCATCTGGATTATTTTTTCTGTTACAGTCGGCGGCGGCCTTTTCGGCATTGCTGGAATGCTGATCGGCGTACCTGCTTTTACCGTGCTGTACACCCTATTTCAGCGCATGATCCAAACCCGGTTAAAACGCAAGGGAATCGCTTCCTCTGAGCAAATTGAAGAGATGGATCGCCAACGCGTCTCTGCACAAAAAAATAAGGAAGAGACAACTCCTTAGACGAGCTGCCTCTTCCTTCTATTTATCATATTTTATAAAACTGCGTTTATTTTGTCCTGCATCTGAGCTTTTGGAATGGCGCCAATCACCTGATCTGCTGTCTGGCCATTTTTAAATATAATAAAATTAGGAATGCTCATGACCTTATACTGACTAGCCAAATTGGGGTTTTCATCCACATTGATCTTGGCGACTTTAATTTTTCCTTCCATTTCTTCGCTAATCTGCTCCAGCACCGGGCTCATCATCTTGCAAGGACCGCACCAGTCTGCATAAAAATCTACCAAAACGGGCATCTCAGCTTCCATAACCTCTGTCTGAAAGTTTTGCTCTGTAACCTTTAATACCATAACGATCTCCTCCTTACCTTAATTTGTAATTTTCCTTTATTGTCCATGACGACATAAGTTCGCTGTAAGCGAACTTACCAAGAAATCCCTTCGGGATTCTTGCCATAAAACGACCGTAAGTTTGCCGAAGGCAAACTTGGAGCGCAGCACATACGCTCGATTAACAGAAATACATCTGGCTGCGCTTATTATACCATTAAGCTCCCTGAGCATCAACCTTATATTTGGGCAAATGCCCGGAAAGGCATTTTATGAATCGATTGTTACGTACCAACCTTTTTGTCTTTTGTTTTATCATCCTCTATTTCACGTTCAGCTTTGCTGTCGCATGGATTCCCGCGCTCTTTCCTATAGACGCAGACATATCTTTGTGGAGCTCTTTATTCATCTATCTATTTAGCTTTGGCATTCCTGCACTGGTTTATGCACTCATTGCCAAACGAAATACCGGTCAAACCCTTTCCGGCTTCTTTTCTTTTCACAAACTTCCTTTTGTCTCCGTCCTACTCATCATCGCTGCTGCCATCACCGTTCAGCCTCTTATGATGCTGATCTCCTCTATCTCGCAGCTATTCTTCCGAAATGTCACCACGTCTTCCATGCTTCAGATGGCAGAAATGCCGCTATGGGCTTTTTTACTTTCCTCCGCCGTGCTGCCCGCCTTCTTTGAAGAACTCATCTGCCGCGGCATCATTTTTAACGGCTATCAGGAGACTCCCTCATGGTATGCCCTTTTCATGCCCGCACTGTTCTTTGGTATGCTCCACCTCAACTTTCAGCAAGGCCTTTACGCTATTGCCGGCGGTATTTTCTTCGCCCTGCTCGTCAAGGCCACTGGCTCTCTCTGGTCCTCCATTCTGGCCCATTTAGCGATTAACGGCCTGCAGAGCCTTTTCGCATGGTATATGCTGCAATCCGGCATCTATGACAACACCGCTGCCCTAGAGGTTCCGTCCAGCTGGGGCCCCATGCTGTTGGCGCTGATTCCCTATATATTTTTAACGGCCGTCACGCTTCCGCTCCTCATTTTATGTCTGCGACAGCTTTTTATTCTTCACCGCAGACCCGAAAACATCCGCCAGCTCCCATGGCCTCATTGGCATCACGGCGCCTGGATCATGTATGCCATCATGGGCTTTCTATTTTTATATACACTTGCTACCGAAATTATGATTCGCCTGCTTCCGTAAGCTTCGGCGGACGCGCCTTTAGATAATGAATATTTTTTCCCAGTCTGACAAAATTTTCTTCATACTCTGTCATGACATTTCCTTCAAGATAATCACTATGATGCAGGTCATCGCTCATCTCTGCAATGCTCCAGCCGTGCGACCGAAAACTTTCCACCGAAAAAGCAAATAAAGCATCATTATCCGTTTTAAAGGCAAGCCATCCTTCCTCATCCAGAAGACGGGCATAGAGCGGCAAAAACCGTTCTGATGTCAGTCTTCTTTTTGCATGCTTTTCTTTCGGCCAGGGATCACTGAAATTCAAATAAATGCAGCTGAGCTCTCCCTCAGCAAACACCTGATCCAGCTCCTGTGCATCCCAGCGAATAAGCCGGATATTATGATCCGTCTCCATATCCAACTGCCCGGCCGCGCGTGCCAAGATCGTCGACACCCGTTCATCTCCGATCCACAGCCCCTCCGGATGCATACGCGCCATTTCTTTAATAAACTTTCCTTTTCCACAGCCAATTTCTAAGCAAAGCGGCTGCTTCGGCGCCTCACGCCACTCCCCCCTGCGCTGCGCCGGATCCGCTATGACAAATGGCGATTTCGCCAGTATTTCTTCTGTATTTTTCAAATATCGTATTCTCATAAACTATTTCCCTTTACCGCTTTGCGGTCTTATCCTACATACTTTTTTAGTACGGCGCGCACAGCGCCAGCTCCCGTCATCATCTCCTTAAAATACCGAATAACGGGATCGGCTAATCCAACCTGCTCCAGATCGACACCGAAAATGACGGTATTTTGCAGGAGCGGCCGCAGTCTTTCTTCCTCAAACGGCTCTCCCGGTTTCCAGCCGCCAACTATCGTCTGCAGCATGGACAAAAGCGGATCCGGACTGAGCAGCATAGCATTTCCTTGATCGTCCACCCCGATCAGATATCGAAGCCAGCCTGCCAATACAAGCGGAATAAACTTCAGCGGCTTAGACGAAGACTTCTGCGCGGCTGACCAAGCCTTGATCGTTTCACCAAAGCGCACCGCCAGCTTTTGTGATGTGTCGGTCGCGATACGCTGCGGCGTATCGGGCATGAACGGATTGGGTAGGCGCTGGGTAAGGACTTCTTCCAAAAAATGCCGCGGATCTATGACGCCCGGATTGGTTACAAATGGCATCCCTTCCTCTTCACTCATCTGTGTGATAAAACGACGCAGCTCCGGATCCTTCATTTCATCGGCTATTGAAGTGTAGCCTAACAAGCAGCCATATATGGCCAAGCAGGTGTGCAGCGGATTGAGACAGGTAGAAACCTTCATTTTTTCTACCTGATTGACAGTGTCCCGCGTTGTCATGATCACGCCAGCCTCCTCCAACGGCGGTCGCCCGTTCGGGAACCAATCTTCGACGACCAGATACTGCGCCGCTTCGGCGTTGACAAAGGCTGCTGTGTGTGTTCCTTTTGCCGTCACAATGGGCTGAAGGTCTTCTATCCCATCGGCTGCCAGCTCCTTCTCAACAGCTGGGTTTGGCCGAGGTGTAATTTTATCAATCATCGTCCATGGAAATGAAATTTCGTTTTGCAGATAGGCATAGTCCTCTTGACTGATTTTTCCGTTATCACACCAGATGCTTGCTATCTCCATCATCGCTTGCCGGAGCTTCTCCCCATTATGAGAGCAATTGTCCATACTGACCAGCGCCAATGGTTTGCCGCATGCGGCGCGCCTGCTGATGCAGAGTGCAGTGAGCTGCCCCATAAGGCTTCTGCAGCTGCCCGGACCGTTTTGCATATCATGCGCGATATCGGGTATCAGATTCTGTGAGGCATCTCGGAGGGCATAGCCTTTTTCGGTGATGGTCAAGGAGACCATCTGCAGCGATGGCGCGCTGAAGATCTCAGAGATCCGTTTCTGATCCTGACTGAGGACAAGGCTTTCTGCTATGGAGGCAATGACCTGCTTGCGCATCGAGCCGCCCGCATGCAGCGTGACCCCGATGACAAGATTGTCATAAGGCCGAAGGCTTCGGGTGACAATTTCTTCATCATAGCTTTCGCAGCAGATGATGCCGGTAGTGAGCTTTTGACTCTCTATGAGCGTCTGACACAGCACTGCCGGGAAAATACGAAAAATGTTGCCGGCGCCAAAGTGCAGCCAGCGCGGGCTCTTCTTGGTGTTTTCAATGATTTGCTGCGGCTCAAATGCCGGCATTTGATATCCGTCCCAATCTTTCGGGTTTTGAATAGATTTTAATGACAGCTTCATATTCAGCTCTCTCCTTCAAATCCAAAATACCGATTTACATTGTGGTAGCATATGTCTGCTACCAGCTTGTGCAGCTGCTTCTCGTCATTTGGATATTGTCCGCTTTCGACCCACTCGCCGATCATGCTGCAGAGCAGGCGGCGAAAATATTCATGACGTGTATAGCTTAAAAAGGATCGCGAGTCTGTGAGCATGCCAATGAAATCGCCTAATACGCCGCAGGCAGCCAGACTTTTTAGCTGCACGTGCATTCCGTCCAAATGATCGTTAAACCACCAGGCGCTGCCATGCTGCAGCTTGCCGGGCATCTCTCCCGCCTGAAAGCAGCCGATAATGGAATCGATTGCCGTATTATCTCCCGGATTTAAAGAATACACAATCATTTTGGGCAGCCCCTGATTCTCTGTCATCTCGTTTAGAAGCGGGGCCAGATTTTGCACACCGGAAGCCGGATTGACTGCATCATAACCTGTATCCGGCCCCAGCAATTTGTATTGCTTTGCATTAACATTGCGCAGGCATCCAAAATGAAGCTGCATGACCCAGTTCTTTTTGGCATATTGTTTGGCACAAAAGACGGTGAGCAGCGTTTTATACGCATCACCCTGTGCTGGCTCTACCCTCTCGCCCTGCATTGCTGCTGCAAAGCCTTTCTCCGCTTCCTGCACATTGGGCTCAGCATACATGCAGTAATCCAGACCATGATCGGCTCCCAGACAGCCGCAAGCGGCAAAATAGTCGATTCGCTCTGCAAGCGCTTCTGCCACCTCTCGGGCACTGGTCAGGGGGCGGCCGCATACGGCCGATAGCTGTCCGATATACCCCCTGAACCCGGGTTTATCCAGATTGATCGCTTTGTCCGGTCGGAATGTGGGCAGCACTTTAATTTTAAAGGAAGCATCGTTTGCTAACTGCTTATGCCATTGCAGATCGTCAATGGGATCGTCTGTCGTACAAATGGCTTTGACGTTAAACTTTTCCATAAAACTGCGCGCCGAATTTTCTTTTAGCATTTCATTGCATTGATCATAGATCGTGTCTGCCTGTTCTGGCGTCAGAATCTCTTCTATATTAAACACTCTGCGCAGCTCCAGATGGCTCCAGTGGTACATGGGGTTGCCGATGAGCTTTGGCATGACGCGGGCAAAAGCCCTGAACTTTTCTCGATCGCTCGTCCTTTTTCCGGCTTTGCCGGTGATATAGGCTTCATCGGCTCCGTTTGCGCGCAGCAATCGCCATTTGTAATGATCGGCTTCCAGCCACAGCTGCGTAATGGTTTCAAAATGCCGGTCTTCTGCAATGTCCTGCGGCGAAATATGACAATGATAATCCAGTATGGGAAGCTGTTTGGCGGTTTCGTGATAAAGTTTTTTGGCGGTTTCTGTTGTGAGCAGAAAGTCTTCGTTCATAAATGTATTCATTTGTCTGCCTCCGCCAGCTTTTCGAGCATGTCCCAGCATCCCCACAAATACATGACTCCCAGCGCCCTGTCATACAGGCCATAGCCCGGCCTGCATTTTTCGCTCCAGATATGGCGGCCGTGATCGGGTCTTACATAGCCGGTATAACCGCAGTCATGGTATGCCTTGACAATTTCGAGGATGCCTACGTCTCCGTCGCAGTCTCGGTGGGATGCTTCTGTGAAATCTCCGTTTTCAAAATGTTTTACGTTGCGAATGTGGGCAAATGCAATTCTGTCACAATAGGTGCGGATGATGTCGGCGACGTTGTTGGCTGGGTTGGCTCCTAAGGATCCGGAACACAGGCATAGGCAGTTATATGGATCATCTACCATGGTAAGAAGGCGGCCAATGGATTCTTTGTCTACGAGCAGACGGGGCAGTCCGAAAATGTCCCACGGCGGGTCGTCCTGATGAATGGCCATCTTGATGCCTGTTTCATGGCAGATGGGCATGATTTTTTCGAGAAAATAACGCAGATTTTCCCAAAGCTTTTCTTTGGTTACTGAGCGGTATGCTTCAAAGAGCTCGTACAGCTTTGCCAGACGCTCGGGCTCCCACCCTGGCATGGTGAAGCCCTGGCATTCGTTAATAATGTAGCGTGCCATTTCTTCGGGGTCCTCTTTGATTAACTCTTTTTGATAAAAAAGGGCCGTTGATCCGTCTGCCATGGGATGATACAGATCGGTTCTGGTCCAGTCAAAAATGGGCATGAAATTGTATGTGACAACCTTGACGCCGAATTGAGCCAGATTGCGCAGCGTTGTTTTATAGTTCTCAATGTATTGGTCACGGCTGGGGCGGCCGATTTTGATATCATCATGGACATTGACGCTTTCTACTACTTCCATATGAAAGCCGGCGCTCTCGATCTGTTTTCGCGCCTCTTCTATTTCTTCTATCTCCCACACTTCGCCTGCCTGCTTATGGTGCAGCGCCCATACGAGCCCTGTAACCCCTGGAATCTGCTTGATTTGCTGCGGCGTAATGCTATCGTTGCCCTCGCCATACCACCGAAATGTCATTTGCATTGCGTGTCCCTCCTGCTTTTATTTTAGAGATCTGATCTGCTGAGACTTTCTTTGGGTTTATTATCTAATAAAATCGGGCGTTTATCAAGAGATTTATAAAAAAATAAAACCCGCTGTTCAAGCGGGTTTTTGCATGAGCCGCGGGGGATTCGAACCCCCGACACCTGGATTAAAAGTCCAGTGCTCTACCGGCTGAGCTAGCGGCCCATTTCTCATGCGTTCTATACTTTATCACATCTAGTCCCATTTGTAAAGAGCTTTTTGGAATTTTTCTCTATTTATTTGTGAAATATGGTAACATTTCGTGACTTACCCGTGGTTTCTTGTTATTTATGATCGATTCGCTGATACACTATCCGTGGTTTCAAATTATGTTTAAATTTCCACTGATTACAAATCTGCAAATCTCATTCAAAATGTTTTTTTAGCGTTTGATCACTGATAATTTACCCGTTGTTTTCTTTTATTATCCACATATTCCACTGATAATTCAGCTCATCTTCCCCGTTTTTAGAATCGGCCGCTCATATACCACTACTAATATTGCTTTTTATATCCGTTATTTGATCAGCCAGACTGTTTTCCACTACTAAGCTTACTTTTTCTCCCGTCAAACCAGATTGACAAAAACTACGATAGATGCCATAATCAAACACTGAACTACACTTGGTTCAGTGATATTTTATAAATTCAGGAGGTATTTGCAATGTTAGTCTCAAAAAGTCAGTACACATCTTATTTAAAAACCACTCATGCTTTGAAGGATCTTTTTCGATAAAACCAGATTATACTAATTGTTGTAAAAGATTCACAGAGCATATCATTTGTAAAGGAGAATGTTTATATGCGCTTTAAAGCTTATTCTGTGTATCTGTTATTTAAGTTTTGTTTTTCCCTATTGTTTTCAATGGCCACTGTACTTTCTTTAGTATATCATTTAGAAGTGGTTAGCTTAAACGCTTTTCAGCTTGTGCTGGTGGGGACAGTTCTGGAAACATCCTGTTTTATACTTGAAATTCCTACCGGCGTAGTAGCGGATCTTTATAGCCGGCGGCGCTCTGTTTTGATCGGTATATTTTTATATGGCGCCGGTTTCATATTGGAAGGCTCTCTTCCGTGGTTTGGAACGGTACTGCTTGCTCAAATTATCTGGGGCTGTGGGGATACTTTTATCAGTGGTGCTTTGGAAGCCTGGATTTCTTCTGAAGAACGAAGTCGTTCTATGGATAAGATCTTCCTGCGCGGTGCTCAAATCGCTCAAGCCGGCGGTATACTTGGTGTCGTGCTCGGCACTCTGCTTGGTAATTTAGATTTACAGCTCCCCATTGTCTCAGCAGGGATTCTATGCCTTCTCCTTGGTCTCGCATTGCTGCGCATCATGCCGGAGACCAACTTTTCTCCCGCCCAAGAAAAAGGCAGCAATCTATTTTCAGATATGCTGGAACTGTTCAAGGTAAATTTAACTTTTATCAAGAGAGCACCGGTACTCCTCGCACTGCTGGCCATTACTTTTTGCGGCGGTCTGGCCAGCGAAGGATTTGACCGGCTTTCTACCGCTCACTTTCTGGAAGATACTCTGATGCCATCATTGGGACTGCTTAACAGCGTCACTTGGTTCGGCGTTATGAGTTTACTCGGTAGCGCGCTTGGTATTTTAACCTCACAAGTCCTGATTACCTATCTTGAAAAAAGAGGAAGTGCCAGTCGCACTGGTGTAGTCTTTCTTACAAGTGCCGGATATATTGCAGGGCTGATCCTGTTTGCACTGGGAAAAAGCTTTTGGTTTGTCTTGGTCGTATATTTAATAACCGGTCTCATGCGCAGCTTAAAGGAGCCCATTCTGGCAGCATGGATGAATGAGCATGTAGAAGAAAAGATGCGGGCGACTGTATTCTCTACTAACGGCCAATTAGACGCATTCGGCCAAATCATAGGCGGTCCTCTTGTCGGACTGATAGCACAGCAATTTTCTGTGTCATGGGGACTTATCTGCACTGCCCTTTTATTATTGCCTGCTCTGTTTTTACTTCCCATAGCAGGGAAAACAGCAAAATAAAACACGCCATATACTTAATTTAGCAAAAGAAACCAGTATATTTCTTCCGGAAAATACCGGTTTCTTTCTCTTTAATAGGGACGGACCTCCTGCGTGAGCAAAGTTTCCAAACTCTCAGATCCGTCCCCCTACTCTAGCTTATACCAATGAATCATCCTGCGCGCTTCCTCCGCGCTAAATGCTCCGTTTTCCTCCATTGTAATGATCAAATTCTTTTGCTGCACAAAGCCAGCTTCCTCATACAGCCTCAGCTTTTGTCTAAATTTTTTAGCATACTCCTCCAGATGCATTAAACCGGCATGTTCCCATATCAGCATCGTACCATCTTTACGCCACACTGTAAAATCAGGCTTTAAATGCCACCGTCCAATCACAAGCGGCTTTTCATATTCATACCGAATCCCTCTCGAAAACAACAGATTCGCAATGATTTCTTCCGATTTGGAAGCCACCAGATCGCCCCGATCAGTT
>CANOUM010000010.1 GCA_947570515.1 uncultured Clostridia bacterium | reverse complement strand
CTGAGTGATCCCAAGATCCTTATTCTGGATGAAGCTACCTCTTCCATCGATACCAATACAGAGCTTTTGGTGCAGGAAGGTATTAAACAGCTTCTGAAAAATCGGACCTCTTTTGTGGTTGCTCATCGTCTATCCACAATCAAGGACTGCGACCGCATTATGTACATCAATGATGGCGTGATCGCCGAGTCCGGCAGCCATAATGAGCTCATGGAAAAAGAGGGATTATACTATCACCTGTATACCTCACAGCTTAGCAACGATTAAAAGATCTGTAAAAAATCCAGCATCCATCCTAGAAATGGCTGCTGGATTTTATTTTGCATTTGCTGATCATTTTAACAAAATATAGGAGGAACCTTTTAGATGATTGAAATAAAAATAATTGATGCTCCGCATAAAGCAGATATTCATCTTTCCAATCAGCCTTTTTCTTTATTCGGGCGAATGATCCCCAGTTACACAAATGAAACTTGGACTTACACAATTGAAAAATTTGCTGCAGAGACAACCATGTGCTTTCCCGATGAAGCATATGACTACGAGCTCATGAGCCAAAACAGTATCTTTATCGGAGCTTATGACCATGATGTTTGTATAGGCCTTGCCATTATGCAGACCAGTCTTTTCAAGTATATGTATCTGTATGATTTAAAGGTTAATACAGAATACCGCCGAAAGGGCATCGCCAGGCTTCTGATTGATAAAGCATCAGAAATCGCATTATCTGCCGGATACAACGGTATCTATACACAGGGACAGGATAATAATTTGGGCGCTTGCCTGTTTTATATCCATTCCGGCTTTTATATCGGCGGATTAGATACGAATGTGTATAAAGGCACAGTGCAAGAGGGAAAAGCAGATATTATTTTCTATCGTGATCAGAAATAAAACTACTCCTGCAATAATAGATAAAAAGTTGAAAAACTCCTTTTATTTTATATAGCAGATATTAGATATCTGTATTTAAAATAAAAGGAGTCTTTATTTTTATGAACCACTGCATTGAAATTCAGAACTTAGACCAATTTTATGGTAAAAAACAAGCGCTGTATCATGTAAGCCTCTCCATTCATAAAGGTATGTTCGGCCTGCTTGGACGCAACGGTGCAGGGAAAACAACCCTGATGAAAACCCTTGCCACACTGCTCCCTAAAAAAAGCGGACAAATCACCGTATGTGATATTCCTATTGAGCAAACAGCGCAGATCCGTCAAATTACCGGGTATTTACCACAAGAATTTTCCTTATATCCTTCCATGAATGTTAAGGAGGCTATGGAGTATTTAGCCATCCTATCAGGCCTCTCTGCCTCTCAAAGAAAAAACCGCATTCCTCTTCTTTTAGAAAGAGTCAATCTAACCGAACATCAGCACAAAAAAGTAAAAGCACTTTCAGGCGGCATGAAACGCCGTTTGGGCATTGCTCAGGCACTCATAAACGATCCTCAGGTCCTCATTGTTGATGAACCAACAGCTGGGCTTGATCCTGAGGAAAGAGTCCGTTTTCGTAATCTGCTCTCCGAAATCGCGGAAGACCGCATTGTAATTTTATCCACACACATTGTAGGAGATATTGAAGCTGCCTGTGAAGATATTGCTATTATCAATGAAGGGCATGTCATTTATACGGGTACAGTAGCCCATTTACTTAAAGAGGCCGCCGGGCGCGTCTTCACCATCTGTGCGTCAAAAAAAGAACTTCCTAAGCTTAAACGCCAGCTTTCTATTACCAGCATGCATTCTCAGGCAGATCAGCTGCATATTCGTTTTATTGCCAACACGCCTCCCCAAGGCGCTTTGCTCTGTGAACCCAATATTGAAGATGCCTATATGCTCTACCTACACCAAAATGATCCGTCCTTTTCTTCTTATGCAAAAGGAGGGATCCTATGATGTTATTCATAAAAGAACTAAAAAAAGTCGTATGCTCCCTCCCCTATATTTTACTCATAGCAGCTCTTGCTATCGGACTTTCCTCTCAAGGAGTATTTAGATTTAAAAATGATAAGATAGAAGAGCCTCAGCCGGGAGGCTCTTACGGCACAAAATCTGCCGAGGTTCCGGAGCTCATCATGCCCGGCGCCCTCCATGACCTATGGTATGATTTCAGCGCCAATGAATATATCACCTATCCGATCGGATTCATCAAATCGGTTCGCCTTAATGAAGATGAACAGGCTCTGACTGCTGAAATTCTTTCCGAAATTACCGATATAGACGCTCAAACCTTACTAAGTAACCGGGAGCAGGATGGTTTTGGTCAATCCCTCGCTGTATGCAGTGATATAACATATGATCGATTTAAAGAATTGATGCAGCAGACCGATCATCTGCTGGGCGGCGGTTCGCAATATGCGCCTGACTCCCTGATTCACTATGCTTCCATCCCCCTAAGCTACGAAGAAGCCAAAGCTCAGTATGATCTTTTTGTATCTCATGATCAGATAACCGGGGGATATGCGCGCCTATTTTCTGACTATGCCGGCGTTATGCTGCTTTCCATTCTGCCTGTGTTTTTAGCTGTCATCCTATGTACAAAGGATAGACGCTCCAAAATGCAGGATCTCATCTATACCAAGAGAGTGCCGGGCGCTAAGCTTCTGCTCTCCCGTTATATAGCGCTCATCATCGCTATCCTGCTGCCTGTCATCTTTTTGGCCTATCTTTCCAATATGCCCCTTTGGGCACATTACAGCACGCTCTCTTTAGACTATCTGGCGCCGCTTAAATATGTTATAGGCTGGCTTTTGCCTAGTATCATGATGGCAGCTTCCGTTGGTTTCTTTTTCACCGAGCTCACCGGCACACCGCTTGCCATTGCCGTGCAAGGCTTTTGGTGGCTGCTGGATCTAAATATGGGCTTCAAAACTGTCCAGAGCGGCTATGCCTTATTACGTCTGTCTCCACGACATAATGCGGGTCCCAACACCTGGTTTCGAACGCAGGATTATCTAGACCATTTTCAGGACCTGCTTCAAAACCGCCTGCTTTTTACCGGCATTTCCATTCTGCTGCTATGCCTCACTATATTGCTTTATGAAGCCAAAAGAAAGGGGAAGTTAAATGGACACCTATCAATCAAAACCGTGTTTTCCCATTTTAACCATCATAAAATTTAACCTTCGCTATGTCTCATTCTATTCACTTCTTATAGCGGCCTGTCTTTGCATATTGATTCCTTTCTTTATTGGCTGTGCCCATTTAAGCCAAAACACAGCCGCCATCCCGCTCGAAATATTTGTTTCTCTGATCGGCATTATCCTATTAACGCCCATTTTTGCTCCCGAGCAAAATAAAGAAATTTATGATCTGATCTCTGTCAAATATTTCAGCATTCTTAAAATATTTTGCATCCGCACCGGATATTCACTGTTCTTCACAAGTCTTCTGATTATCCTCTTCGGCTTATTTATGCATATAAACGGATGTGAAATAACACTGCCCCTTCTCGGCGGCACCATCGCAACCGCTGTATTTTTAGGCGGACTTGGCATGCTAACCTCCTCCCTCACCGGCAGCACCGTCATTGGATATATGCCGCCGCTTCTGTACTATGCTCTCAATTTGGGAATAGGCCCTAAACTGGGAAACTTCTACTTGTTTTCTATGACAAGCGGTCTTTATATGTCAAAAATATGGCTATTTATCACAGGTCTTCTTATGATAACTACTTCGCTGTTATATCAAAGATTCAGAAATCCTCTCAGATAATTTTAAAGGCTGCCAGCACCTGTGCCCCGCCTTGATTACTCAATCGAATATATCCACCATGCTTTTCTGTAAGCACCTTACAAATATTAAGTCCCATCCCCAAATGCTCGTGTTCCGTTTCATTTGCTGTTTTATAAAAGGGGTTTGTCGCACTTTCCAGATCAGCAGCTGTAAACCCCTTTCCATCGTCCTTAACTGTCAGATACAAGTACTCCTCTTCGCACTGAAGGCACACCTCCACCTGGCTGCGCGCAAAGCGCGAAGCATTGCTGAGCAGATTATCCATCACCTGAAGCATAATCCCGCTATCTGCATAAACTATACTTTCAGGATCCTGCGCTACATGATATATAAACTGTTTTTCGCGGCAAATCGCCGCCCCCATTTCTTTTATCTGCATCTGCAGTGTTTTCAGCGAAATTCTCTGCCGAATAATTTCAATATCCTCCAGACGCTGCAGATGCTGCATGGTTTTTACGTAGACTTCCAAGCGTTCAATATGCCGGTACATCATTTCTGATGTATCGGTAATCTTTTGTACACTCATTTGCTTAGCATATTCTTTTAGCAATTCGCTTTGGCCCTTTAAAACTGTCAGCGGTGTTCTAAGATCATGAGAAAAGGCGGCATTCAAATGTTTTCTCTCCTCTATCTGCCGCCACATCTCTTCCTTGCTCTCCTTTAAAGCCGTTCTCATCTTTTCAAAGGAAACGCAAAGCTGTCCAAGCTCATTTTCTTTTTGACAGATCACTTTAAAATTCAGGTTATCCTGTGCAATTTGTTCTGCTGCATCCTCCAACACTCTAAGAGGTCCTTGCAGCTGCTTTTTGTAAAATAAAATACTGGTAAGAACAATACACACAACAAAACAAAGCGGATACGTACCTATACTCATAAAATTCAGTACCTCATCAAGCCACTGCTCAAAAGGCGTCATATAAGAATGATAATTCTGAGTATAATATCTGATCACATGTCCGTCATCCAGCTCTTCTTCTACATACCCATATTGATATTGCTTCTGATATGGCTCATACAGCCGTGACTGCAGCATCTGATACATATTGGAAAGCACCAGTGAAAAAAGCAATGCCGTCATGATGCAGCCAGCCATATACCCAATAAAAGCCGCCTTAATCGATTTTTTATAAAGGCCCTTTTTCATTTTGTCCATCGGTACCCCACTCCCCAGACTGTCTCTACATATTGTCTGGCTCCCATCTGTGTCAATTTAGCCCGAATGCGCCGAATATGCTCTGCCACAACGCTGGCATCTCCTTCACTATCATATCCCCACACAATTTCATAAATTCTATCTTTGCTAAAAATCTGCCCCGCATGTTCTGAAAGCAGTTCAATAATCTCAAATTCCTTCTTGGCAAGCATAATCTCAGTTTCTTGCCAATATAGCCGCCTTTGCGTATAATCAATCGTAAGGTCATCATCTAAAAATACTTTTGATCTTTCATTTCTCCGCTGTTCCCTCCTTAAATGAGCAGCGACCCGTGCTCCTAATTCACTTAGAGAAAAAGGCTTAATCACATAATCATCTCCGCCGCTTGCAAATCCCCTGACTTTATCACTGTCTTCAACACGTGCTGTCAAAAACAAAATAGGACAGACAACAAACTCCCGTATGCGGCTACATACCTGCAGTCCATCTATATCCGGCATATTAATATCCAATAAAATCAGATCGGGTTCCTTAGCCGCCTTGCTGATGGCTTCTCTGCCGCTAGTTGCCGTCAGCACATGATATCCATTATACAAGAAATAATCCTGCAGCATAGAAACAATATCCTCTTCATCATCTACAATCAAAATCGTATTCATGCTACTCCTCCTTTTTAAAGCGCAGCATAGGTCTGAATTTTCAACTTTTTATCAACTTCTTTTCCTGCTTCCTTGTAGCAATCTCTCTCCCCCTGTGATATACTCATCATAAAAACCCAAGGAAGGTATCGCCATGAACTCCTCTGACCTCATCACAATTGCCCAGCTGCAGCTCCCTGTTTGGCCCGATCAGGCAAGCACTCTGTCTCATGTGGCCAAGACCGCCGCACAGGCTGCTGCCCAAGGCGCCGATCTTATTGCTTTGCCCGAGATGTTCTGCTGTCCTTATGATGTGCAAAACTTTCCGCTATACGCGGAAAAGGAGGGAGGCCCCGTGTGGCAGTTTTGTGCCAGTCTGGCCCGCCAGCATCATATCTATTTATCCGCAGGTTCCATGCCAGAACTTGATCAGAAGGGACTGATCTACAACACTGCCTACGTATTCGATCGCACCGGCGCTCAAATTGCCAAGCATCGTAAAATGCATCTATTTGATATCAATATTAAAGGTGGTCAATGTTTTCAGGAGTCACTCACTTTGACGCCCGGAAACACTGTAACCACCTTTGATACGGAGTTTGGTCCTATGGGATTATGCATTTGTTATGATTTTCGTTTTCCTGAACTTGCCCGCCTCATGACTCTGCAGGGCGCTCGTCTTTTGCTCGTCCCTGCCGCTTTCAATATGACGACGGGACCGGCGCATTGGGAACTCACTTTTCGCTCTCAAGCACTCAATCATCAGGTATATGCCATTGGCACAGCTCCCTGCCGCGATCTAAGCGCTTCTTACCATTCCTGGGGACATAGCATTGTGACAGATCCCTGGGGCACTGTCGTCTCTCAGCTGGATGAAAAGGAGAATGTCCAAATCACGCATCTCGATCTCTCATACACGACGCAAGTTCGTGAACAATTACCTCTTTTGCGGCATCGCCGCACGGATATATACTCATTACATACTCATGCTTTTCAGCCATCGCATCCCCACCTGATATAGCCAGGCCTCTAAATGTTTCCATAGGCTTTGCCCGTTTTCAAGCCCCTTTTCTACCCTTTCCATTCCTTTAATATGATCATTCGGGCAGCACTGACGGGCTAACAGCTCCCGGCATTCTCTTTCGGAAAGCTCTGACGGCGGCTTGTGAAAATATCGCTCGCTGGCTTTGGCAAGTCCTATACAGTCTTTTCCAAATTTTTGCGTATTCAGATAAAGCTCAAGAATCTCCTGCTTTGTATAACTCCCTTCTAAATTTTGCGCCAATATACAGCAAACAATACGTGAAGCAATTCCTTTTTCTTCATCTGTATATACATTGCGGATGACCTGTTCTGTGATTGAGATATGTTCCCATTTTTTTAACGGATTCATATCTTTCAGCAGCATCAGGTAATCCAAACCGCGATGTTGATAGAATCTCTCGTCTTCGATCTGAATAAGCGCGTCTATGTAATAATCCGGTACTTCCTCTAAAATCAGATACTTAGGATCTCTGCGAATGCTCTCTATACGCTCGATTAACTGTCCTTCTACTACAATATGGCTATAAAGACGCCAGCATTTGAATGCTGTTATAATGATGAGTATACCGTATATCGAAAGCGCCAATATTCCTATGCCGTGGCGCAGCTTCATCTTTTCATTTCTCCTTTGTTTTTAGTTACAAGTTTGCTTACAGCGAACTTGGCAAGAAATCCCTGCGGGATTCTTGCAGTCGTTCTGTATCTCCAATAGAAATATCGGAGTTTGATGCTCCGCATCAAACTCATAAGGCGGCATAAGTTTGCTGTAAGCAAACTTGATAAGAAATCCCAAAGGGATTTCTTATACCATGACGACAGCTCAAGCACTTGACTAGCCGACTCTGCTTCTGCTACAAGCTTAGTTCGCAAAATCAACCTGACATGTACGCAATCCTTTTTTTGCATGCATGTCAAATTAAAAAATAAGAGCTTACATGTACGCAATTTCAGACTTTGCGTACATGTAACAAGCATACGGTAAAGACAATATGTATGCAATAGGCCGATTTGCATACATATTGTCTTTAAAACAAATATGACATATGCACGCAATCAAACGACTGCATACACATCATCGCTCAAATCGTACAAAGCCATGTACGCAGCAGTCGCTTTGTATCTTTATTTTATCATATCTCTCCCGGGATGTCCTTACATTAAACTTACATTTTTATGTACTTTATATTAGATTCAAATGCTCCAGCAAAATTTTAACCGCCATACAGATCAGTACAATTCCGCCGGCCACTTCCGCCTTTTTCTGATACCGATCTCCAAATACATTTCCCAATTTTAATCCGATCATAGAGAGCACACAGGTAATGCTGCCAATTAACAGCACAGCCGGTACGATCTGCACCTGCAAAAATGCAAAGGTTACGCCTACGGCAAGTGCATCAATACTGGTAGCGACAGCCAGCGGAATCATGGTTTTGATCGCAAAGGAATCATTCACCGTCTCCTCTTCCTGGCTGCAGGCTTCCCGGATCATATTGATGCCGATGACACTGAGCAGCAAAAATGCAATCCAATGATCCACACTGACAATGGCCTGCTGAAAGCTCGTTCCCAGCAGATATCCGACAGCTGGCATCAGCGCCTGAAAGCCCCCAAAATACAGTCCCACCGTCAGCGCATGCCTAGGCTGTATTTTGCTCACAGACAGTCCCTTACAGACCGATACAGCAAATGCATCCATAGATAATCCAATTGCAATTAAAATCAGTTCCCCAATTCCCATAAAAACCTCCATATAAAGCAGCCTGCTGCTTTTTTATTTGTTGTATTCATAAAACCGTACAATAAACCGTGCTCCCGTTTCTTGTCGGTTCTCTGCTTTGATACTTGCTTTTTGTCTTAATAAAATCATTCTGGTGAGCGCCAGTCCAATGCCTATGCTTTCATTGGATGCATTTTTTCCTTTATAAAACCGTTCAAACAGATGGGGCAGATCCTCCGGTGCAATTCCGCTCCCCTCATCCTCTATCACAAGCTCCGTAAACAATGCGTTCTGTCTTCCCGTTATCGTAATCCGGCCTCCTTCGGGCATGCTTTCCATACAATTTTTTAAGATATTACTAATCGCCTCCGCACTCCACTGCATATCGCCCAGAAAACAACATCCCGGTGCAATATCCATCTCCATACTCTGCTGACGCAGCTCCATCGGAATTGCCAAAGGCTGTTTTGCCTTGATGATCAGATCCTCCAAAGATATAACTTCCTGCTGCAGAACCACACTTTCCGCGTCCAGCTTTGAAATCCGCAAAAGCGTATGAATCTGCCAGTCCATACGCGAGAGAAGCCGGCACATTTCCTGTACCAGCTCTCGCCTACGGTCAATCTCCAGATCCGGCTTCTGCAACATGGACGCAACTAAATGAAGCGCTGTCAGCGGCGTACGCAGCTGATGCGAAATATCGGCTAAAGAATCCGCCAGATATTGTTTTTCTTTTTTAAGCTCATCTGCCTGCTGACGAAGCCGTATAGTCATTTTATAGATCTGACTCTCTAAAATAGCCAGCTCTCCTTCCTGATAACTACTCACCAGCATCGTCTCTTGTTCATGCAAGATTGCATCAATCTCCTGACTCATCAGCGCAATCTTTCTATACCGCTGCCATGAAAAAATAAAATGGAATACTGCCGCTACAAAAGCGCCTATCAAGGCTTGCCATGCAAAGAATGCACAAAACAAAAGAAGCAGCAAAATCATAATCAGCTCCCGCCGCACAGCCGGATTGCGCCAATACCCTCTATTTGTCATCCGTTTCTGCTCCTATCTGATATCCAATCCCTCTCAAGGTACAGATGAGACGCGGCTCCTGCGGATTTTCTTCAATCTTTTCCCGCAGCCGTTTAATATATACCGTCAGCGTATTATCATTGACAAATTCACCCGCTGCATCCCAAATCTCCTCTAAGAGATGCTCCCGCGAAATCACCTTTCCTTTATGCGCAATGAGCGATAATAATAATCTATATTCCAGAGCCGATAAAAAGATCTCCTGGTCCCCTTTGCTCACTTTCGCCCGTTCCGTGTCCACCTGCACATTCCCCAAACGCAGGATTTGCGTGCCTTGTTCTGTCTGCGTCTCTCTCAGTGCCTTTCTCATCCGGCTCACCAGCTCTCTCGGACGAAACGGCTTTGTCACATAATCGCTTGCCCCCATATCGAGCCCTGCAACCACGCTGTATTCATCCTCCTGCGCCGTCAAAAAAATAATGGGAAGCTTCTTATATTCCTGCCGAATCATCGTACACAGAGAGAAGCCATTGCCATCAGGCAATGAAATATCCAAAAGCACCAGATCAAACGCCTGCTGTGAAAGCTGCTGCAGTGCTTCCTTCCGTCCACCGGCTCCGACCACCTCAAATCCTTCTTCTGCTAAAAATACGCTTAGATTTTCTACAATGCTATTATCATCTTCTATCAACAGCACGGCTGGCCTCATCTCTTTATTCTCCTTATTCGTTTTCCCGCAGCGCCTCCATAATCTGCCCCTTTTGAAGCTTCCTCCCTGCATAGAACATAGCTGCCATCAGCACAGCAAAGACCCCAACCACAGAAACTGCCATTGCCCGAATCGGAAGCTCATACGGACCGTTAAAAGCCTGATTCAGCAGCTCATACAGCACCCTTGAAAGAAGCAGCGAAATTGTCAGTCCCCAGATCAGCGCCCGGCCTCCGTACAGCAAACATTCCTCATTCATCATCTTCCACAGCCCTTTATGACTCATTCCCAAGGAACGCAGTACGGCAAATTCCTTTCTGCGCAGCAAAAGATTGGTCGAGATAGAATTAAACACATTCGCAGCAGCAATCAAGGCAATCAACACCACAAAACCATAGGAAAACACGCGGATAATCGTAACCGTACTATGATTCACACGCCTCATCTGCCAAAAATCATACAAATTATAATTCTCAGTCCAGTCTTCCCCTCTCAGTTTATTGATCTCCTTCATCACCTGACTATGCGCTTCTCCTGTTTTGAGATAATACTCTGTTTCCGAGTCTTCTGCCTTCAGCCCCAGCACGTCCTTTTCCGAATAAGGATACACCATAATCGCAAAATAATCAATACCGGTAACCCCCATCGGCGGCTCTTCAGCCCTCGCACCTATTTCATATTCTTTCCCATTTTGCAGCTGCAGACTTGTTGCTTCCGGATCCACCAGCTGCTTCCAGCGGTATTGATGTTCCTCCCGCACAACTTGCCGGTCATATAAAATCCCCTTTTCCTGCAGCTTCTTCAAATCCAGTCCCTGCTCCTGCACATACCGCTCATAAGCTGCATCCTCCAGCAGATAAAACTTAATTTGCTGCGTGTCCGTATCTTTCAAACATTCATACGATACCCTGGCATAACTAACGCTCTCTACTCCTTCAAGCTCTCGCAGCCTATCATCCAGAAGCGGGAAATCCACATTATATATGCTCAGCTGTACATCCGCTTCATATCTTTCCAGCGCTCCCTGCACATCCTGCATCACATAGCTACACACACAGCTCGATGCCACCAGCAGCACCACGCTCAAAGCCAAAGAGAATGTTGTGATCCGATATTTCTTTCGGCTTCTGCCAAAATATCGTCTTGCCAAAAGGCCATTGACCCCAAACCATTTTTTCATCCACCGGCCGCTGCGCCTCTCACGAGCGCCCACCTTCACATCATGATTTTTTCGAATCGCCTCCATAGCCGTGATCTTTTTTGCCCGCCGTGCGGGAATCCAGGCGGAAATAAACACTGTGATCATGGCAATCGCTACCGCCAAGATCAAAATCTGCCAATTCACTGCAAGAGTCATGCTGGCTTCTGTCCGCATCCATGTCTGAATTGCCTCTTCGAGACAGCGCAGTGTGATCCCAATGCCAATCAAGCCGCTGATAATGCCAAATGGAATCCCGATGCAGCTGACAACGGCGGCCTCATACAGCACACTGGCGCGCAGTTGTCTCCAGGTGGCCCCGATGGAAGAGAGGAGTCCAAATTGCTGTGTCCTTTCGCTGACGGAGATTGCAAACGCATTGTAGATCAGGGCTACTGATGCAACCAGAATGAGTCCTAAAATGATCACAACAACGCCGTAAATTGCAATTGCCCAGTTGTTATACTGAAAGCTTCCCATATATGCTAAAAGGCTCTCGTTTTTCGTAGTCCCAATCTGCATCTCTTCTAATAGGCTATAGATACGTCCGGGATCTTTGGTTTTAAAATATGCCTCATAACTACCTTCTGTCTGTGCCTCCAGAGCAGTAATCAGCGTATAGCCGGGCCCCGTATACTCCTCAAAACTCGGCCGCTGGCACAAACCGGTTACAACATAGGTCTTTTGCTCCCGCGCTATAAAGGTCTCTTCTTCTCCTGTATAGGGGTTATACTGCGTAAGATTTCCTTCTCTTTCTCCCAGTGTGAGCGTGATCTGATCTCCAATCTTATACTGACTGCCCCCCTGATCGCTGAGATGCTCAGGAATCAAAATTTCATTCTCTGTCTGGGGCATGCGTCCCTGCGTCAACCGCAGGCGCATCTGCTCTTTAAAACCACTGCTAACCGCCAGCACATAATAATATGGTTTATCCGGATTGTTCTCTGGTGCAGGTCTCTGTGCATATCCCAGTTTTTTGGCATATGCAATATCGCTGACCTCTTCACTTTGCTGAAGAAGCTTTAGCTCCTCCTGTGAAAGATCATTATCAGCAGCATACCAGTCTCCCAGCGCCTCGATTGTGCCTTCTTTCATAAAGTTGATAAAGCTGCTGCCAATGGAAAACACCGCTGTGATCATGGCCGTTGATAAGATTACTCCCATCACCGTAACAAGCGTACGAATGCGGTTTTTTCTAAGATTTTTCCGTGTAATTTTATAAAAAACATTCATCGGCGGATCACCTCATCCTGTTGAATTTTGCCATCCGCTAATGTGATGATCCGATCAGCCTGCCATGCGATATTTTCATCATGTGTGATCATAATGAGTGTCTGTCCGTATTCACGGTTAGACTTTTTGAGCAGCGCTACAATCTCCTGGCTATTTTTAGAATCCAAATTTCCGGTCGGCTCATCCGCCAGCAGCACTGCCGGCGCTGTCATCAGAGCCCTCCCGATGGCAACGCGCTGCTGTTGACCTCCGGAAAGCTCACTGGGCAGATGCTTTTCCCGCCCCTCCATATTTAAAATATGCAGCAGCTCGCTCAATCTTTCTTCATTGATTTCACGCTGATCCATCAATAGCGGCAGCGTCATATTTTCGCGAACATCCAGTACAGAAACCAGATTATAAAACTGATAGATCAGTCCTACTTGCCGGCGGCGAAATACTGCTAATTTTTCATCATCCTGCTGAAACACATCCTGCCCATCCATATAGACCTTTCCTTCTGTGGGACGATCAACAGCCCCCAAAAGATGCAGCAGTGTGGATTTCCCGCTGCCGGAAGGTCCCATAATGGCAATAAATTCTCCTTTTTCCACCGAAAATGAAACATGATCCAGCGCTGCCACCTGATTGAGTCCGTTTCCATACATTTTAGTTAGATTCTCTACTCTCAATATTTCCATTGCAATCTCCATTCCTAAACATTGAATTAATGACTTTTTCCATTTATTTGCAGCATGAGTATCTAATTTGCTGATACGCTTAGAATACCATATGAAGATGACAACCTCGTGACTTTAAAGTGACAGTTTTGTCATGTTGCATAAAAATCCCTAAAGAGCGGTTTTACCCAAGCTCTTTAGGGACTTCGTGTCAGCTTAACGGACAGTAATCAAACCCTTCCTGAATCTGAAGCAAAAATTCACTGATCAGTTCAATACAGTTCTCCAGATCTCTCCAGCTTGCAATCTCCACTGAGCTATGCATATAGCGCAGCGGAATGGAAACCAGCGCGATCGGTACTCCTTCACCGGAGAGATTCACTTTATCCCCATCAGTACTCGTACCTGCTGGTGCCAGCTCCCATTGCACCGGAATCTGTTTATCTTTCGCAATCTGTTTAAGAAGCGCGTTCATCTTTTTATTAACTACCGAGCTCATGCAAAGCACCGGTCCTTTTCCAAGCCCTACCTCGCCGGTATCCGCTGCATTCGTTTCCGGTGCATCGCTCACCCATGTGACATCCACTATAATGGCACAGCTGGGCTTGACACGGCTTGCGGCATAATAAGCTCCCCGCATGGTTGTTTCCTCGCCCACAGTCGTTGCAGCGTAAATGCCGGCCTGCGCCCCTTTTTGCGCTGCGCGCTTAGCTGCCTCCAAGATCACAAAAGCTCCGGTGCGATCATCCAATCCTCGTGAAGATACGCGGTCATTTAACAGCTCATGCACCTGTGTATCGGCGCATACAGGATCTCCGATTGCTACATGTTGTAAGGCTTCTTCGCGGCTTTCAGCACCTATATCTACAATTAGGTCTCCGGCAGTTACATCTCCCTTTTTAATCAGAGAGCCTGTTACTGCTACTACGCCGTCCACCTTATGTCCTTCATGCAAAATCTGCACAGGTGTTCCTACGTACAGTCCCGGGCGCACACCGCCCGCTTTCGCCAGCCGCAGCATGCCGTCGTTTTGAATATGGGTCACAATAAAACCAATTTCGTCGATATGGCCGCAGAGAAGCACCCGGCACGCAGACTCTGGATTGACCACTGAGATGACATTACCGGCCGGATCACAAAGCTGCTTTTGCGCAAAAGCCTCGCCATAGGCAAGCGCTTTTCTTTGAATGGCTTCTTCATGACCGCTCACGGATGGCGTGAGCAATAATTCTTTTAAAAATTCGCGGTTCATCTCTCTTCCTCCTCTGCATTCATTCTAACAGCCTTCCACTCATGGGCAGAGTGATATCCTTTATATTGCAGTCTGCCTTCTTTTTCTTCAAACAAAGCGTCTCGAATATCGCTTTCCTGCGGCACCTTGTAACAGGATGTCAGCTTCTGCACACGGGAAACCGGCTGCAGATAATGTACGGCATTATCGATGACCTTGAGCACCTGCTCGTTATAATAGCTGGGGAGCGTCTCATGTCCCGGATGGAAATAGAAGATCTTGCCCCGTCCTCTGTGATACAGATTCATACCGCGGAAAATCTCGCCGCCTTTCCACCAGGTAATGCCCAGCAATTCATCCGGCTTTGGAATATCAAACGGCTCTGCATAGGTCTCCTCCGCTGATAAATCCAGCGGATTTTGCACTCCCTGCACGATGGGATGCGTTTCATCCAGCAGCCAGATATGTCCGTTTTCATTAGACTCTCTCCAATGCACCGAGCAGCGCGTCCCCATAAGCCGCTGAAATACTTTCGATTCATGACCGGAATGCAGTACGATCAGTCCCATTCCTTTATTAACGGCTTCACATACTTTTATCACAGCCGCATCATCTACATCCTGATGATGCATATGTCCCCACCAAATCAGCACATCTGTCTCTGCTAACGCTTCTTCTGTCAGCACTTCCTGATGATTCTCCAGTGTCGCATACTGAAAAACAAGCTCCTGATCCAGCTTTTGAAGTCCCTCTGCAATCGCCATATGAATTCCTCTCGGATACATCTTCTGCGCCTCCGAACCTTCTTTTTGCTCATGCATAAATTCATTATAAATTAAAACTCGCATGCTCTTCTCCTTTTATTGATTATTTACGATATAACTTCTGCGTCTGGTAATACGGCGTGCAGGTAAGATGTGTTCCCAGTTTTCTAAAAACTCCTTCATCCACTCCGCTCAAAATTACACTAGAGTGCACCTCGCTTCCCTCCAGCCTGTCCAGCTGATCCAGTGCCTGTTTTGCCGTATCATCGCTGGCAGCACAGATCGAAAGCGCAATCAGAATTTCATCCGAATGAAGGCGCGGATTCTGACTGCCGAAATGATTGGTCTTAAGCCGCTGGATGGGCTCGATGACCGTCGGCGAAATCAGATCAATCTCCTTGGGAATCCCGGCCAAATGCTTTAACGCATTCATAATCACCGCCGCAGAGGCTCCCATCAGCTTTGAAGTATGCCCCATCACAACATCGCCGTTTGCAAGCTCCATTGCGACTGCCGGCTCTCCTGTCTCCTCTGCCATCTGATATGCCGCTTCCACAATGCCGCGTTCATTGACCTCAAGCCCCAGCTGACTCATGAGAAGCTCAATCTTGCGCACCTCTGTCTCCGTACCCACTTCTTTTTTCAAATTACACTGCGCCTGAAAATACCGGCGCAGAATTTCCTGCCGCGAAGCCTTTGACACGGCCGCATCATCAAAGATGCAATTTCCCGCCATATTAACTCCCATATCCGTCGGGGACTGATACGGACATTCACCATATATCTTGGTAAACATAGCTGACAATACCGGGAAGGTTTCGACATCCCGATTATAATTAACGCAAATTTTATTATAAGCTTTTAAATGAAAAGGATCGATCATATTGACGTCGTTCAGATCTGCGGTTGCCGCTTCATACGCCACATTCACCGGATGGCTGAGCGGCAGGTTCCAGATCGGAAAGGTCTCAAACTTAGCATATCCGGACTGTACCCCGCGCTCATGATCCTGATAGATCTGTGAAAGGCAGGTCGCCAGCTTACCGCTGCCCGGTCCCGGCGCCGTAACCACCACCAAAGACCGCGTGGTCTTTATGTATTCATTTCGTCCATATCCCTCACTGCTAACAATTTTGGCAATATCAGAAGGATAGCCTTCGATCGGATAATGTCGGTACACGGCAATGCCTTTTCCCTCTAAATGCTTTTGAAAGCTTTCCGCCATAGGTTGTCCGGCAAAGCAGGTCAGTACTACAGCGCTCACCTGCAGGCCACGCTCTCTGAAATTATCAATCAGACGCATAACTTCTAAATCATAGGTAATCCCCAGATCTCCCCGAATCCGTTTCTTTTCGATATCTGCCGCATTGATCGCAATCACAATTTCCGCCTGATCGGCCAGCTGCTGCAGCATCCTCATCTTACTATCCGGCTCAAATCCCGGCAGTACCCGTGATGCATGATAATCATCAAACAGTTTACCGCCAAACTCCAAATACAGCTTGCCGCCAAAGCTGGCAATGCGCTCCCGAATATGCTCCGACTGCATCCTTACGTATTTTTCATTATCAAACCCGATCTTCATCCTTTTCTCCCTTTCTTTAGTCTGCCTGATACCACATAATATATGCGTTTTCCTTCGGTTTTTCATAATATCCGGGACGAATCCCTGCTGAGCTAAACCCGATCTTCTCATATAGTGAAATCGCCGCTCGATTGGTCACTCTGACCTCCAGCGTCCAGTAAAGAATCCCCAGCTGCTTGCCTTGTGCAATCATCTCGCGCAGCAGCGTCTCGCCGATGCCTCTCTGCCGCCACTTTTCATCTACCGCGATATTCATGATATGCCCCTCATCCAGCACCTGCCAGAATCCGCCATATCCTGCAATCTCTCCGTCCTCTTCTGCGATCAGATAATGCGCCTGCTCATTTTCACAAATTTCTTTTTTGATCGACTCTCTTGACCACGGCACCGAAAAAGTTGCCTCTTCGATTTGGCATACCCTATCAAGATCTGCTTCGCGCATATTTCGCACGGTCATACGCCTGTTCCTCGCTGCGCCTGAGGCAAAGCCTCAGCCAATAATCTCTCTTCTCTTTCGCGCTCTGCCTGAGGCTTGCGTAGATATTCGATCGTCAGCTCGCTGCCGCTGATCCCCCTCGCCAGCCCTCTTGCCAGTTTATCGGCCGCTAAAGCCGCTGCCGCAGCGGCCCGCAAGTCTTTTTGATGCGGCGGTGCTATGCGGTACTTGTCACCCAGCAGAGCTGAAAGCTGCTCACGATACAGATCGGCGGCATCCCCCATAAACATACAAGTCCGTCCCCATGCCTGCAGCTTCTCTGCCAGCTCCTGTATACTGATCGCCTGCGGCTCCATCAATACCTGCTCACCCGCATAGACTGCGCTGTATACCTGCCCTCTGCGGGCATCCATAATCGGCACGTGGCATTCCTCGCTGCCGGCACCATATGCTAATACCTCCAGTGTAGACAGCGGAATAATGGGAATCCGAAGCCCCAGAGCCAGTCCCTTTGCTGTAGCCGCTCCGATTCTAAGCCCGGTAAACGATCCTGGACCACTGGTCAAAGCAATATAATCCAGCTGCTCCGGCCGCCGGCCGGCCGCCTTAAAAACGGCATCGACCATCGGCATCAATGTTTCTGAATGGGTAAGGGCACCATTCACCATTTGCTCCGCTAAAATACGGCCATCTTCATATAGCGCTGTTCCCGCTACCTTGGCAGCCGCTTCAATTCCTAATATCAGCATCGCTTTATTCCTTCTTTAATCGTAATTTTACGGTATGATATGCCCTGACTAAGCTCTTTTTCAATCTGAATCCAGTCTGCCTCCGGCGGAATTGCCTCCGGCACCTGATCGGCCCATTCGACCAGACACACGCCGTTTCCGTTTATGTATTCTTCCCAGCCGATCTCAAAGAGTTCATCTTCATCCATAATCCGATAAATATCAAAATGATAAAAGGGAAGTCTCCCCTGATACTCCTGCACAATGGTAAAGGTAGGACTGACAATATCTTCCTGAATCCCCAGTCCGTCTGCCATGCCCTTAGCCAGAACTGTTTTCCCGGTTCCCAGATCGCCGACCAGACAAAAAATCTGTCCCGGGAGTGCTTTTCTTCCTAGCATTTGCCCGATTTTAAAAGTTTCTTCTTCTCCATAGGATTGTAAAATATGCAAGGGACTCCTCCTTTCTTGAATCAGCACATATATGCATTGATTAAGCACCACTCTCCTGCCGTGGATTGAGTGGTGCTTGTTTGTTTCTCCTGCTTTTACAAATTTATTGCGTGACCGTGTCCTACTGCGGCGCTCTGCCTTTCATCTGCATCAGACTTATTTTTAACAAATCCTTCGTGGAATACGTACGGTAGACATAAGAAACAGCCTGCTCATATTCCTCCTGTTGAAAACTTTTCTGCCCGTCGTCAAGCAAAAGTACCTTAAATTTTCTTGAAAACTCCGGATTCATCCGGATCAGGCGGTGCGCCTTTAAGGTATTGTCATGACAATCGACCAAAAACGCGTCAATTGCATAACCTTTATGTCCTTCTTTTAATTCGGGCAGTTCCTTAGAGGATGCGGATAGCTGACTGCTATAGGCGCAGTCCGACCAATTTAAACGCCCGAATTTTGATAAAATAAACAGTACCTTACGCAGCTCCGTAACGGCCAGCTGATAATCGCCCGTTTTAAACTCCTGAACCTCTGCCTCCGTAGGTCTATCATAGCGATAGATGAGCATCATGGAATAAGGTTCCACAGAAAATACGGCCCCTTCCTGATCGACCGGAGGAAGCGGAAAGGACTCTCCTACCTTAAATTCCAGCATGCAAATCTCCTTCTTTCCACTGCTCGATAGCGGCCAGCTTCTGGATCGCTCTGGCCTTTATCACTAAACGCCCGTATTCTTTAATCATCACTTCGGTATGTCTGTTGATTGTCCACGTTTCACAGTATTGTGAAAGCAATGAAACCACATAACGGATGCGCTGATCCATTTTTTTATAATGTACAATTAAATAATATTTTCCTTTTTGCTCATCATGATACAACATATTCTTCAGATTGACTTGCTGCGGAATATGCCGCGCCGTTCTGCACAGACTTTCAAAATCAGGGAAAGCATAGATCACTTCTTCCCCATTTTCCGGAAGCTCTATACCGCTCTGCCGGCGTTTCGTTTCCTTGGCGGCCGCTTTAGGCTCCGGCGGTTCCTTTTGACTGCGATGCCCCTCCGGCAAATTGCTGCCGAACAGAGCCCCCAGCTCCGCTGCACCCGATACACGAGTAACAGTGATCGTAAGCGTGCTCTCGGAAACGGGAATGGCTTCAATCATCAGAGGCTTTTCTGAAAAATCCACGCCAAACTGCTCCAGCGCTGTTTTCATCATATCATCAAAGAGAGCCTTTGTTTTCTCTGAACCATAGGCAAGCTCAGAAACCTTAAGATTACGTTCCTGCAGGTCTACTGCATTTAACGTAAACCGAATCTGATCCTGATTGATCCGCTCTGCCTTCATGTTCGTCACTCCTCTCTTATATTTCTTTATTCCTGTTTACTGAAAAGCGCTACCCATAAGCATCACTCACAGGCAGCGCCTCTCTTTTTGAATTCATTCAACAAACCAATGCTTATGCTTCTTCGTTTTCCTTTTGAGCCAAATAATCATTGATCTGTTTAATTACCTGCTCCGAATCGATGCCGTGAACAAAGCAGGCTTCTTCTAAAGTTTCACCTTGTGCGGAAGGACAGCCAACACAGCCCATGCCGCTTGCCATTAAAATCGGAACAACTGCCTCATCTACTTTCAGCAGATCCGCAATGATCATATCCTTTGTAACAGTCTTAGCCATTTTAACACCTCCTGCTTTTTGTTACAGTCCATATTATAATACAAATGTTCTCATTTTACAACGTCCTTTTATGAAAGTTTTATATGGCATATTATGGTATATAGACTCTGTTAGAAATTTTCATTTTTCGCAGATATAGAGATATAGTTTGTAT
>CANOUM010000009.1 GCA_947570515.1 uncultured Clostridia bacterium | reverse complement strand
CGGTGACCCCGGTATGATTGTCCTCTTTGTGGATTGTGCTGTGTCCCACCGTCACACCCGGCACATCGCTGATTAAATTTCTTGCACCGCGCGGCATCACGCCGCACGGGATATTCCATTTTTCGATCCCCATTATATTCCTTTCTTTTTAGAAAAAGAGAGAATCCCCATTATCTGAAGATCCTCTCTGGTATTGATCAATTATTTCTCTTCCTTTTTGCCGGGATTGATGCTCACGCCTCGGTTTTTATCGCCTTCGGCGTTTACGCCAAACTCATAATCATTGCCGGGCAGGATGATGTTGAGCAGGATGCCTGCAATAGCAGCTACGGCAAGTCCTGTCAAAGTAATCGACACACTGCCGATTGTGAAGGTCAGACCTCCGCTAAATCCTAAGCCGCATACAAAAATCACAGCGGCAATAATCAGATTGCGGGATTTGGTTAAATCCACCTTGTTTTCTACCACATTGCGCACGCCAATCGCCGAAATCATACCATACAGCATGAAGCTGACACCGCCGATAATAGCAGCCGGCATCGTGCTGATTACTGAAGAAACCTTTGGAATGAAGCTCAGTAAGATAGCGAAGATGGCCGCAATGCGGATGACACGGGGATCATGCACTCTGGAAAGCTCCAGCACACCCGTATTTTCGCCATAGGTCGTATTCGCCGGACCGCCCACCAAGCCAGCCAAGGAAGTAGCAACGCCATCGCCGATCAAAGTGCGGTGCAGACCCGGATCTGCAAGATAGTTTTCGCCAACTGTCGCCGAAATTGCCGACATATCGCCAATATGCTCCATCATCGTTGCCAATGCGATCGGCGCCATGACCAAAATCGCGGTAAGATCAAACTTGCAGATCTGGAACGGCGGCAGCCCTACCCAGCCGGTCTCCGCAATCGGCGCAAAATTCAAAATCGCAGAGCCATCCGGATTAGTCAGGCCGCACAGGTGCATGATCACAGCCGCTGCATAAGCGATCACAACGCCCATCAGGATAGGAATGATACGGAACATCCCCTTGCCCCAAATATTGAAAATGATGATCGTTCCTAATGCAATCAGCGCCAGGATCCAGTTGGTAGATGCATTCGTGACGGCAGAACCTGCCAGGCTAAGTCCGATACAGATGATAATCGGTCCTGTCACCACCGGCGGCAGGAAGCGCATGACCCGCTTCACACCCACCAACTTGATGATCAGCGCCATCACAAGATACAGGGCGCCTGCTACCACAATGCCGCCGCAGGCATAAAGAATCTTCTCATTCATCGCCATGCCGGCATAAATGCCGCTGTCAAGCGCTGCAATGGTAGAAAAACCACCAAGGAAAGCAAAGGATGAGCCTAAAAAGGCGGGCACCTTCATTTTGGCACATACATGGAAAAACAAAGTTCCAAAACCGGCGCAAAACAGCGTAACCTGTACGGTAAGCGCCTGCGTAAGCTCGCCGCCAAAATAGCTGTTCACCAGAATCGGCACCAAAATCGTAGCGCCAAACATAGCAAACATATGCTGGATCCCCAGCAGCAGCATTTTCGGAATGCCCAGCGTTCGCGCGTCGCGAATGGGCGCATTAGGATTGTTCATCGCGTATATCCTCCTAAGATATGTAATTGTCCGGCCGTTATCCGGCCACAGGCTATTATAACGGCTTTGCCTGCGTATGGCAAGAAATTTTTCTGAAAAATGACTAAAATTTCCACTTTATTTGTCAGCTTATGTAAGACAAGGGCCGCTACCTTGGAATCGCCCATGGCAGCAGCCCTTACTTCTATTTTCAGCCCTTCAGATATTTGTCAAACCAGTCGCCCATCTCTGTCAGACGGGAGATTCTGTTCTTCGGCTTACCGCTTCTCGAAAGCTCATGCGTCTCTCCATGGAAAAGCGCAATCCGGCTCGGTACGCCATTTTGCTGCAGCGCATTAAACATCTGCACCGCACCGCTCATCCAGCAGCGATAATCATCATCCGACTGAATAAACAGCGTTGGCGTCTTCGCATTCGGCGCATATTTCAGCGGCGAAATCTCCCACACCTGATCAAAATCATTCCACGGATCGCCGCCCGCCTGCGGCATATCATACGTAATTCCGATATCCGTACACATCAGCTTTGTAAAGTAATTGGAAATGCTGCGCTGCGAAGCTGCTGCAGCATAGCGGTCGGTATGCCCAATCATCCAGTTACACATATATCCGCCGTAAGAACCGCCGCAGATACCGATATGCTCCGCATCCAGCTCCGGATACCGGCGAATCATCTCATCGGTAAAATCCATAAAATCATCATAGTCAATCGTGCCCAGCATCCCATTAATCTTCGCAAACTCATCGCCGCGCCCGTCACTGCCGCGCGGATTCGTATAAAATACGAAATAGCCCTGATTTGCATAGCACTGCATCTCATGATGGAACACACTGCCAAACGCCACCTTCGGTCCGCCATGCATCTCCAAAATGCCCGGATACTTCTTGCCCGGCTCAAAGCCAAGCGGCTTCAGCACATAGCCCTCCAGCGTCACGCCGGCACGATTTTCAAATGTAAAATACTCCGGCGTAATCACGGTATGACTCTGCATATACGGCTGATTCAGCGCAGTCAGACGTGTTTCCTTTCCGTCTGCCAGCTCATAAATCTCTACTAAGTCATCACCCCGCATAGCGGTAAAGAGGATGTAGCCGTCTGCCATATCGAAGGCATTGATAGATCCCGGCGTCACACAGACCTTTTCAATGTTTCCGTCATGATCCATGCGTACCAGATGCACATTGCCCCAAACTGTCTGTGTGAAATACAGATAGCCGTTTTCATATTTCATTCCATTACCGCCGCCCATATTCGCATCAGAACCAACGCCGCCATGGGGAGAAGCATCCGCAAAGGGCAGTTTTTTGCTGGTCTGCGTCTTCAGATTATAAATGTAATAATCGGGATTATCACCGCGTTTTTCATCGTCCAGCCCTGTATAGAAGATCTCGTCGTCTCCCATAAAATAGAAGCTGCCAACAGCGAGTGTGCCTTGCGCAATCAGCGTCTTTGTTTCGCCTGTGGCGATATCATACAAATACATGCCGCTCGTGCGCTCCTGTACGTCAGTGTATTCACAGCCGCCAAACACAATCTTGGTTTTGTCCGGCGAAAGCTGCATGCCGCCCATATCGAGATATTTCGGCGTGATGGCCTTGGTCTCTCCATCCTTATGCAGCATCAGCGTATTACGCTTTTTGTTGATGACCTTGCGGCCGTTGAACCAGAAGGGAAACTCATCAAACACCCAGAAGTCTTTGCCAAGCTCGGCCTTATTCTCAGCCTTTTCTTCAGCGCCTGTCTCAACCACCGTTGTGTACAGATAGGTGTTTTCATCGATGATTTTAATCTGCCCGGCGCGCTCCGGCACGGTCAGATAGGGCTGCGCCTCGCCGCCGTGAATGTTGATCTTGTACCAGCAGGTCCCTTCTGTTTTTTCCCGGTGACACACAAATGCAACCGTCTCAGCATCCAGCCAGAAGGCGCCGCGTTCATCACCGCCGCTGGTCAGCGCATGATATTCCTTGGTTTTTAAATCGATCACCCAAATTTCGGAAGTGTATCCGTTCTTCTCTTCGACTGCATTTTGCTTAGCAAAAATTGCATGCGCTCCGTCCGGTGCAATCACCGGATCGGAAAGAAAGTTAAACTGATATAGATCTTGATATATAACGTTTTCCATAGCTATCTCCTTTGTCAGCTGTCAAGCTTAGGCCATCAAATATTTCTGCATCCAGCCCACAATCTCCTCCATACGGCGGATTCTGTTCTGCGGCTTACCGGAACGGGAAAGCTCATGTGTTTCATCATGGAACAGCACCAGTCTGGACTCACATCCATGCATCTTAAGCGCTGTAAACATCGAAATTCCCTCTGCCATCCAGCAGCGGTAATCGCGGTCGGAATGAATAAACAGAGTCGGCGTTTTGCACTGATTTGCATATTTAAGCGGTGAATGCCACCACAGCTTCTCCATATCGTCGCGCGTATGAGCTCCCTGATGATTTTTGGTAAAGCTATAGCCAATATCGCTGGTATGCTCAAATACAGTCCAGTTCGCAATAGAGCGCTGCGAGCAGGCCGCTGCAAAACGATCTGTATGGCCGATGATCCAGTTGGTCATGAAACCGCCATAGGAACCGCCGGTCACGCCCACCTTGCTCTGGTCAATATCCGGATACTGTTTCAGCATCTCATCTGTAAATTCCATCAGATTGGTATAATCCACGGTACCATATTTGCCGCAGATATCGCCAAATTCATTACCGCGTCCATCGCTGCCGCGCGGATTGCAGAAGATGACAAAAAAGCCTGCATTCGCCCACATCTGCATTTCATGATGGTATACGCTGCCGAATACGGTGCGCGGACCGCCGTGCACATGCAAAATACAGGGATATTTCTTACCGGCTTCATAGCCATAGGGTTTCATGGCCCATCCATGAATCTCCACGCCGTCGCTGCCCGTATAGTTGTGATATTCAGGCGTAATCACTTCATATTCCTTTTCGAACCAGTCATTAAAATGTGTCACCTGCTCGCCGTCCAAATACAGCTCTGCCAGCTTGTTGCCGTACATGCCGCAGGTCAGCAAATGCGCCTCGTTGACATCAAAGCTGTCTACAGAACCATCCGGCGTCAGATTACCGGAAATCTGTCCATCCATCGAAATGGTCCGCAGATAAGCGCTGTCATTCACTGTCGTAATAAAATACCACTGATCACCCAGCCGTTTTTTGCCGCGGCCTCCGCCCAATCTGGCGTCGCTTCCTACCGAACCGCTGCCAATACTATGTTCATACGGTGCAAGCTTGCTTCCTTCGCCTGTTTCCATATCATACACATAAAACTCGCTGTAATCCATGCCGGGGTTGCATTCCCCCTCATTCGTCGCCAGCATAAACTTTCCTTCCGTCCAGAAGTCCATCGTATAGCCGGGCTTTTGATTGGGCTCAACTAAGCAGCGCGTAGTCTTTGCATCAATATCATACAAATACACGCCCGCAAACTCATATTTCATACCATTCTTCCACTCAGCGCCGCGGTACAAAATCTGATGTCCCTGCAGCTCAAAGCCGCCTGCATCAAAAAACGGCTCCGTGATCGCTGTCAGCTCGCCTGTAGAACGGCGGTACAGATACAAGCGTCCGCGCAGTCCCGCCGTAAATCCGCGTCCATTAAACCAGAACGGAGACTCCTCAATAATCTCATAGGCCCGGTCCTTAAGCGGCTGACCATTATTCTGCGTAGCGGAAACAACATACAGGTCACTGTCCACCGGCTCGATACGTCCAGCCTGAATCGGAAGACTAAAGGCCTTTTTCGCCTCACCGCCCTGAGGGCTGATCTCATAAAAGATCGTATCATCTTTTGCTTCTTTATCCTCTTTTGTACGCTTAGCCGCAAACAGGAGCGTTCCCTCCGGCGTCCACACATAGCTCTTTGCATCACCGCCGCTTGTCAGCTGCGACGTTGTTTTCGTTTCCACATCCAGCAAATAAATATCACCCGGATAATTATTATCCTTTAAATTGGCCTGCTGCACCACAAAGGCCGCTTTTTTTCCGTCAGGTGAAAAAGTCGGATTGTTCACAAACTGAAACTTCAAAAACGAATCAATTTCAATCTTCTGTTTCATTTGAATCTCCTTTCATTGGATCCTTCCCGCCGCGCACAGCGCGAAAAAGGCGGAACAGATCATCCTGCTGCCGGCGCTGCCGGCTTTTTAAAAATGTTTTAATATGAAATTTATTATACTACGGTATGCTCAGGCCGTCCAGCGTTTTTTTGCGCCGGATCTGCCTGTCCTCTTGGGCCGTCCTTCAAAAAAAGCCCGAAAACGATTCCTCGTTTTCAGGCTCTCTCTTATCGCTTATACGCTTCTTCACAGTAGATGCAGCGATAGATTTTGTGCTCCTCATCGCTGAGCTCAAACACATGCGGCAGCTCCTGCTCGATAGATGTAATGCAGCGCGGATTGTGGCATTTGATGACGCCGGTAATCCTTTTGGGCAGCTGAATGCGCCGTTTCTCCACAATCTCTCCGTTTTCTACTACATTGATTGTGATATCCGGATCGATATATCCAAGCGCATTGAGGTCAATATCGGACATGGCATCCTCGATTTTAATGATATCCTTGCGGCCGATCTTGCCGCTTCTTGCATTCTGAATGATGGCTACACAGCAGTCCAGCTTGTCCAGACCCAAATCACGATAGATGGACATGCCGCAGCCGGCCTTAATGTGATCCAGTACAATACCTCGTTCAATCTTTCCTACGTTTAACATACGATTCCTCCCGTTCGCCTTATTCTGCCAGCCCCAGCAGCGTCATAATCAGCGCCATGCGCGCGTACATTCCATACTGTACCTGTTTAAAATAAGCCGCCCGCGGATCATCATCCACCTCTACGGCAATCTCATTGACACGCGGCAGCGGGTGCAGCACCAGCATATCCTCTTTGGCCAGTTTCATCTTCGCCGCATCCAAAATATAGCTATCCTTCAGCCGAATATATTCCTCCTCATTAAAGAACCGCTCCTTCTGAATACGCGTCATGTATAAAATATCCAGCTCTGGCATAACGGAATCCAGATTCTCCACCTCTTTAAATGGTATATTCTTCTGCTCCAGCACCTCATCCCGGATATAGCTTGGTACACGCAGTGCCTCCGGCGAAATCAGCACAAAGCGAATGCCCGCATAGCGGGTAAGTGCGTTGATGAGCGAATGCACGGTCCGTCCAAATTTCAGATCGCCGCACAGTCCGATCGTCAGATTTTCCAACCGGCCTTTTAATGAGCGGATCGTAAACAAATCTGTCAAGGTCTGCGAAGGATGCTGATGGCCTCCATCTCCTGCATTGATGACCGGAATACTGGATTTAGCCGCCGCTACCATCGGTGCGCCTTCTTTTGGATGGCGCATTGCGCAGATGTCCGCAAAGCAGGATACCACCCGAATTGTATCGCTTACGCTTTCCCCTTTGGAAACGGAGCTCGACTCCGCAGAATGAAATCCCAAAACTGAGCCGCCCAGATTGAGCATAGCTGCTTCAAAGCTCAGGCGCGTCCGAGTACTCGCTTCATAAAACAGCGTTGCAATCTTCTTTCCATCGCATACATGAGCGTATTTTTGAGGATCATTTTTAATCGCTTCTGCCAGATCCAGCAGCTTGTCCCATTCTTCTACCGAAAAGTCCATTGGATTTAAAAAGTGACGCAAAATATATACCTCCGTTTTCAGTTATACAGCTTACCTGTGACATTTCATAGCATTATACACTCTGCGCGCTGTAAAAGCAAGGATAGATTATGCATTTTCATCAAGCCAGCGCGCAACGCCGTCCTCTTCATTGCTTCCGATTACGCCCGTGGCAAGCTGTTTCAATGCGTGTGCCGCATTGGCTACTGCATAGCTTTCGTTTGCTATTTGAAACATTTCTTTATCATTGATCCCGTCTCCAAAAGCAATCACATAATCGCATCCTAATAGCTGCTTTAGCTGACATATCGCATGAGCCTTTGTTGTCTGTTTGGGCATGATCTCCAGCCACTGCTCTCCAGAATAAATATCCTTTTGATACACACAGTGATACTTCTCCTGATAGGTATCATATAAGGGCTTTAGCTTTTCTTCTGATTCAATGCAGGTAATATAAAAACAGTTTCCTTCCAGCAGCGCCTCTTCGCTTTCTACCGGCCGCTTGCGGCTGTCATTTCTGGTCGCAATAAAATCAAACATTCCCTTAGAACATTTTCCTTCCCAGTATGAAAACCTCTCCGCACCGTCGATCATGGCATACACAATGGGATATACTCCTTTTGCGAGCAGATCCTGCAGCAGATCTCTGACGTCATCTTCAAAGTAGTTAGCCGCCAGCACTTTTCCTGTCTGATTATCAAGAATAAAGGCTCCGTTATAGACAATGATCGGAATCTTAGCCTCCAGTCCTGCCGTGACCTGCTTTGCTGTTACACTTGAACGTGCTGTCGCATAAGAAAACAGCATTCCCTGCTTAGTCATCCGGTTGATTACCTCATTGGTATACGCAGAGGTGCGTTCATCTCTTCGCAGCAGTGTTCCATCCAGATCCGATACATAAAGCGTCTGTTGATTCATGGGTTGATTTCCTTTTCATTGGTTATAAATTTTGCTGCCGGCCGGCACAGAATGTGTGAGCCATACGCTGCCCCCGATTACGCTCCCATCGCCAATCACGGTGTCGCCGCCCAGCACGGTAGCACCCGCATAGATCACCACATGACTGCCTACGTCCGGATGCCGTTTGCCGCCCTTAACCAGACGTCCTTCTTCATCATGCCGGAAGCTTTTAGCCCCCAGTGTAACGCCCTGATACAGCTTTACATGCTCACCGATACGACATGTTTCACCAATCACGACTCCCGTGCCATGATCAATAAAGAAATACTCTCCAATCGTCGCTCCCGGATGAATGTCGATACCTGTCTGCTGATGTGCGTATTCTGTCATCATCCGTGGAATCAGCGGCATATGCAGCTCAAACAAGCGATGCGCCAGCCTAAAGACCGTAATCGTCTCAAAGGCAGGGTAGGCCAGCATCACCTCCTCCGGCGACCGGGCTGCCGGATCTCCCTCATACGCAGCCTGGATATCCGTACTCAGTACGCGGCTGATCTCCGGAAGACTTTCCATAAATTCTTTAACCAGCTGCTCCGCTTTCTCTACGCAGTGCGTACAATGTGCTCCATCCTTTTCCGCTTTGCGGCATTCGTTAGGCAGCACATCACACGCCATGCCATAGAGAAGCATCGCGGCCTTTTGCCAGTGCTGCGTCACGATGGCCTGCAAAAACTTTGCTTCCGGCACCCCTTCATAATAAATACTGGGATACATCGCCGTCCGCAGCAGCTGAATGAGCTTTTCCACCCTTTTTTTCATACCATAGCCGCCAAGCGGATTTTCGGATATCTGATGATATTGCATCAGCTGCGCTACCTGCTCTGCCGTCTCCGAAACGAGCCACTCTGAAATCATAATTCTTCCTTTCTGATTTTACGCATTTCCTTCCAAACATTATCGCCATAATTGCTTACCAGTACAGCGATGGTTTCTGTATTGGGATTATATTCTGAAATAAAGCTGACGCCGGGATCACAGCCCTGAAAATAGGCGATATCCGCCCCTTTCTCATTGTCGATGATCCATACGCCGTAGCCATAATAGCCTTCTTCCTCATCGAGACCGTCTCCGCTTTGCTTGCTGAGCATCTCACTGACCATTGCATTTGAAAGAAGCCGTCCTTCCAGCAGAGCCGTCCAAAAAATCACTATATAGGCCACTGTAATAAAGGCTCATCCTGCCCCCGTTCCCTTTGCATCCACAGAATAGATGTTGGTGCGGTAATCCCCGGTATCTGCAGAATAAATATAATGATGAGCACAGTTAGCAGGAAGCTTATCAAGCTCATAGTACCCTGTCCCCGTCATCTTGCAGGGATCAAATACATTTATCTTAAGATATTCGTCAAACTCCATTTCCGTGATTTTTTCTATGATTAGCGCAAGCAGTACATAGCCGGAATTATTATATTGAAAGCGTTCTCCCCTTGGATACATCATCGGCTTGTGAATAAAAAGAGGGAGAAGGTCACGGTTATGCCTGATTTTATAATTAGGAAAATCTGTCCACAGCTCTTCATACTCGTCCATTACACTTTCGTCAAAATAATCCGGTACGCCGGAGGTATGCGTCAGGAGCTGCCGGATCGTAACCGCCGGATCCATTTTCCCTAGCTCTGCCCCCAGAAACTGCCCCAGCGTATCATCAAAATGCAGCCTACCCTGTTCGATCAGCTGCAGAATGCCGACGGCAACAAATACCTTGCCTGCAGATGCGCTGGCAAATTTTGTTTCTCGCTTGTTTGGAATTTGATTCGGCAGATCAGCGAAGCCGCTTTCTCTTTCATAGATCACTTTTCCATTTTGCACAATATAAATATTGCCTCTAAACTGCTTATCCATGACCGCATCTATGTTCATGACTGCATCTCGCTTTCTGCTTTAAAGTTCTTTTTATTGGAATGCGTTGCTACATGTGTAACGCAAACACATCTGACTGCGCTTATTATATCCGGAAACAACACCCTGCTGCAAGCTAAACTTTGCCATATATAAATAAAAAAGAAGAGGACAAGCCTGATATGCGCTGTATATCAAGCTTATCCTCTTCTTCTGTTTATATCACTTCAAGTCCCGTCATCTTAGCAATCTCTTTCACATGCTCCAAGCCGGCGATCACTCTATGATCAATCACATGAAAATTCCCGGCCTGCGCCGCCGGAAGCAAGTCGACAAATAATACATTGGCACCAGAACGCACGGCCTCTGCATTTCCCTGCTGATCCGAAAGACCCCCTCGTATATCCTCGCCCGGCTGCTGCGCCGTAATGTCGCACTGTGGCAATAAAAGCCGTACCAGCGAAATTTCTCGCTGCATCTTATCAATGCTGCCTCGGGGGCTGGGCGTGCCATTCTCCTGCACAGCCAGCGGTGTACCCGCTGCCGGCATATATGGAATATTCGGCGCCCAGCTGATCGAAAGCTCCTGCATCAGCAAAATATCATCTGCCAGCTCCTCCAGCGTCTGTCCCGGATAATCCACAATATTGCCGGAGCCGAGATCGAGTCCCGCCTCCTGAATCCAGCCAATTGCCTGATTTCTTTTTTCAAATGTAGTCGAGGGATTCAGCCTCTCAAACGTCTCCTTGTGCGACATCTCAAACTTCATTACATATTCATCAAGCCCTGCCGCTTTTAGCTCTTTATACTGCGTTTTAGAGAACTCGCCGGCTCCAAGACTCACCCTCATAAATCCGAGCTGCTTAGCCTTTTCAATCACACGCAGCAGCGTCTCAAACGGATATTTAGGATCCTCTCCCGAAATCAGAAATAACCGGCGCAGCCCCATGTCATATGCCGCCTGAACCGAACCTATAATTTCCTCTTCATTAAAGCGGTAGCGCGGCAAACCGGCATTGCCTGCCCGCATACCGCAGTACAGACACTGATTTTTGCATATATTGCTGTAGCCCAGCATGGCAACGGGACTAATCCCCCGTTTCATGCTTTTCAGCATCTGAAAGGCACGCGGCCTTATGACAGCTTCATACTCAGCACGCGGCAGCTGAAATACCTCCATAATTTCCTGCTTTGTCATGATCCAATTTCCTCCAGTCTCATTACTCTAGCTCCCAGCGCCTGCGCATCATCCGGCTCATGAGAAATGAGCAGCAATGGCCGCCCCTGTGTCCATTTGCGCACTGCCTGCAGCGCACAGGCACGGGTATACACATCCAGTCCCTGAAATGGCTCATCCATGAGCACCAGCTCCGCTTCAAACAAAAGCGCCCTGGCGAGCGCGATTCTGCGCCGCATTCCGCCGGAGAGCTCGCGCGGCAGCTGCTCCAGCACCTTTTCTTCTAAATCCAGTTCTGCCAATATCCCCGCCGCCTGCTGCCGCGTTAAATCAGGACGGATCAATTTTAAATTTTTCCACACGCTCATCTGCGGAAACAAACGATCCTCCTGAAACATCACAGCGATACGCGTGCTGGCATGAATGCCGTCAATTTGGCCGCCTTGCGGCGTAAGAAGTCCTGCCAGAAGGCGCAGCAGCGTTGTCTTTCCCTGTCCTGAGCCTCCAAGCAGCACTACCGGCTGATCTCCGGTAAGCGTAAAGCTAACTCCCCGCAGTACGGATTGCGCTTCATATGCGAAGGAAAGATCCTTCACTTCAATTTTCATTGCACGCCCCCCATTTTTTGGCAATCCAGCCTATGCCTTTTGTAAACAGCTTTTCGATCAATACTGACAGCACAATAATCACAACCGTCCATGCAAACAGATCGTTGGTTTCTAAGTAGATTTTGGCATCATAGAGCTGCGTCCCGATGGCATTTTTCGGAATGGCGATCACCTCACCGGCAATGCCGGCTTTCCATGCGAATCCCATGGCCACCCGGCACACGGAAAGAAAATACGGCATAACGGCCGGAATATATACTGCATGCGCGGTCTGCCAGCGACTAAGCCGATAGGTCCCGGCCGCCTCCAGAAGCTGAACGTCAGCGCTTTTCAGTCCCTGATCCACATTACTCCACACCATGGGCAGCACCATCAAAAATGCAATGAATACCGAAAGATTCTTTCCGCTGATCCATACCAGCGCTAAAATGACAAAAGAAGCCACCGGCGTTGCCTTGATAATATTCATCGGCAGCTGCAGAAGGCGGTAAGCCAAAGCCCATCTGGCAGTCAGAATGCCCAGCACCGTCCCCAGCAGCAGCCCCAGCACAAATCCGCCCATAATCCGAAAAAAGGAGCTCATAATAATCTGCCAGAAGCTCTGCTGTATCACAAGCTCTCCCAGCCGCTTACATACAGAGATGGGAGAGGCCAATAGCAGGTCTCTCCCCACTCCGTTATACGCCAGCTGCCAGAACACGGCTACAGCCGCCCAGCTAAGCGCTTTTTTAACTTTCCTGTTAATCTGCATCATAATAGAATGCATCATCCGGCACCGCACCGCCAACCGAAGCCGGATCTGCCTCGAACATGACCTTCAAAAAGCCCTCAGCAATCTTTTTCATATCATCGCCGTCTTCAAACACGATATTGCACTCCGGAATAGCCTTAACCGCCATAGCTGCTTTCAGCACGCCAAACTTTTCGGCATACTGCGCCGCCTGCTCCAATGTGCTTTGATCATTTGAAAATTCCACTGACTCCTCATACGCCTCCAGAAAACGCTCCAGCGCCTCCGGATGCTCCTGAGCGAATTTCTTCTGCACCACAATGCAGCCCATCGTCAGCATACTTCCATCGCCCACTTTATTCCACTCCTCGGTAACATCCAGCGCCACACGCAAATTCTCATTTTGCGCCAAAACGCTCGTCACAAAAGGCTGAGGCAGCAGCGCAATGCTGGCTTCGCCGCTCTGCAGCAGGCTGGCCACTTCGGTGCTCTCGGTCTTATATACCACATCCACATCTGTCTCCGGATTCAGACCATTCTTTTCCAGCAGGAAATTGAGTGCAAATTCCGGTGTTGCGCCTTTTCCCAAATTATAAATTGTCTTGCCCCGCAGATCCTCTACGCTGTGAATCGTATCGCCATTTTCAATGCAATACAGTACGCCCAGCGTATTGATGGCCGCGATCTGCACCTCTCCCTGCGTCTTGTTATACAGCGTGGCCGCCACATTGGTCGGCACTGCCGCAATATCAAAATCACCCTGAATGATACTGCCCAGAATCTCATCCGGAGAGCCGGCCAGCGTAAAGTTATACTGATCCGGCGTCAAATCCTGCTCCGACAGCTCCATCAGCTGCAGCATTCCCATCGCCGTCGGGCCTTTCAGCGCCGCAATCTTCACATTCTCCCGCTCAAAAAGCGCGGCAGAAGACTCCGTTTCCACACTGCTCTGCGGCTCTGTCTGAGAATCCTCCGGCTTCTTACTTGTACACGCGGCCAGCGACATCATCAGCGCCGCCGTCATCATCCATGCCAATACTTTTTTCATATTCTTATTCCTTTCCTAAGAGCTCTATTTCTGCCCCATGCTTAACAAGCCGCCCGGACTGCTCCAGCTGCGCCAGACTGCGGTACAGGCTGGCCCGCCCAATGTTCAGCTCCCGCGCAAAGCGCGCAAAACCACCCTCGATCTTCACTTTGCCCATCTCATCCTGATGCGCCAGCAGCCACCGGTATACCGCGTCTTCCGCTGACGGCGCCACGAAGCTGTCGATCTTTTGATTCAAAAACTGAATCCTTCCTGACAAAAACGTGATGTAAGCCATCGCCATTTCAGGATACTGCCGAAACAGATCTGTCAAGGTCTCACCCGAAACAAACGCCACCTTGCACGCCTTGCGTGCTGTAATTGTGGTAACATATTCATCGGCTGGCGCAAACAGCGCAGCGGCACCAAAGCAGCTGCCGCTCTGCAGCAGATTGAGCAGCGCACCGCTCTCCTTTTGCACAGCTGCCTCGCCTTCGAGCAAAATGCCAAGCGATCGCTCAAAATGGTGCTGGCTGTAAATAACCTCTCCTTTAAAAAAATCCTGCACCTTAAGATGACGGTACACGGCCTCACGCTGCGCGCTGGTAAGCGAACGAAAAATGAAGCAGTCCGCTAAGACCTGTTCATGGGACTTTAAAAAATTTTTTGGAAAATCCATAGCGCTCCCACCTGTCTCATTTGATACACTTTATAGTATATGCATAAAATAAATATTTGTCAAGAGACGATTTCATATTCACAGCCTCTCTATATAAATCTAAGTTAGTTTTACTCTTCACCAAGCAGATTATACAGGACCTTCCTCGTTTAAAAATTCGGGCACGGATCAGGGCTTGACTTTGCTTTTTATCTGATATATAATCCCTGCAATTTAACATAGAGGAGGCTCTGACTATGATGATTCGACAAGCTGCTTTTTCTGCAAATCCTACATTTTTAAAGGGCGCACTTCACTGCCATACCACGCGGTCCGACAGCAATACTACGCCGGAGGAGACCATCCGGTTTCATGCACAAAACGGCTATGATTTCATGGCGCTGACCGATCACCGCTGCTATAATTTCAAAAATTATGCCCCGGAAGAAAAGATCACGATCATACCGGGTATGGAATTTGATGCTACCTTTGAAAATGGACATGGATTCCGCTGCTTCCATACCGTATGCCTTGGCTATGATGATACGCGAAACGGCTTTACGCAGGATCAGACCTTTGAAAGCGGCCAGGCCGCCAATCAGCACGAATACCAGCCCTATCTGGACTGGCTCCATGAAAACGGCAATCTAACAGTATACTGCCATCCTGAATGGAGCGGCACACCGGCGCGCTATTTTGACCAGCTGCGCGGCAACTTTGCAATGGAAATCTGGAATACCGGCTGCGTAATCGCCAATGAAATGGATTATAATGCCCCCTACTGGGATGAGCTGCTCGGTCAGGGACAGCGAATCTTTGGAATTGCCACCGATGACGGACACTGCATGGACGAACACTGTCACGGCTGGGTCATGGTGAACGCCGAAAACAATGTGTCTTCCATTTTGAAGGCGCTTTCCGAAGGAGCATTTTACTCCTCCTGCGGTCCTGTGATTCATGACTTTTATGTAGCAGACGGCGTTGCTCATATTCATTGCGAACCCTGCAGCCGCATTCAGTTTATCTCGGAGCGCCATCCTACCCGTATGCAGACCGGTGAAGGCCTCACGCACGCGGAGCTTGATCTGCACGGTCAATATGATTATATCCGTGTAAGCGTTGTAGACTCCGAAGGCCGGCGCGCTTGGACAAATCCGATTTTTCTTTGATTTTCGGCCTTGACAAGCCAAATTTTCCTTGTTACAATGTCAGACAGAAGCTAAGATGGAGATAGCTCCTTATCCTCTTTTTTCAGAGAGCCGCCGGCAGGTGCGAGACGGCAAAAGAGCTAAGGTCGGATCACTCCGGAGCTTCGCTCGGAACGCTGCGCGGCAGCTAGTATGGGCGTACGGTTAGCCCCGTTATCGGCGAAGGCTTTGATGGAAGCTGAGAGAAGTAATCAGGGTGGTACCACGAATACCGATTGTAATCGTCCCTGCAGGTTTTTTGGCCTGCAGGGTTTTTATTTTGCCGCTGAACCGCCCGGATGAAGGGAAATCCCATCAACAATTTATGCGCTTTGCGCAATAGAAAATAAAGGAGGAGTAGCATGTATCAAAAAGTGTCTCCCGATATGAATTTTACGGAGAGAGAACAAAAGGTGCTGGGCTTCTGGAAAAAGGAGCAGATCTTTGAAAAGAGCATTGCCGAGCAGGAGGGGCATCCGGTTTTTACGTTTTATGACGGACCGCCGACGGCAAATGGCAAACCGCATATTGGTCATGTGCTGACGCGTGTTATTAAGGATATGATTCCGCGTTACCGCGCAATGAAGGGCTATATGGTGCCGCGCAAAGCTGGCTGGGATACGCATGGCCTGCCGGTTGAGCTGGAGATCGAAAAGGAGCTGGGCCTGGATGGCAAGGAGCAGATCGAGGAATACGGACTGGCTCCGTTTATTCAAAAATGTAAGGAAAGCGTATGGAAGTATAAGGGCATGTGGGAGGATTTTTCCGGTACTGTTGGTTTTTGGGCTGACATGGAAAATCCGTACGTGACCTATACGGATGATTATATTGAGTCCGAGTGGTGGGCGCTGAAGCAGATTTATGACCGCGGCCTGCTGTATAAGGGCTTTAAGATCGTGCCGTACTGCCCGCGCTGCGGCACGCCGCTGTCGAGCCATGAGGTAGCGCAGGGCTATAAGGATGTGAAAGAGCGCTCTGCTATTGTACGGTTTAAGATAGTGGGCGAAGATGCTTATTTCCTGGCCTGGACGACTACACCGTGGACGCTGCCCTCCAACGTAGCGCTGTGTGTAAATCCGGCGCAGACCTATGTAAAAGTCCGTACCGAAGGCTATGTATATTACATGGCAGAGGCTCTGGTTACTGCCGTGCTCGGAGAAGATGCCGAGATTCTGGAGTGCTACACCGGAAAAGATCTGGAGTTCAAGGAATATGAGCCGCTGTATGATTTTGTAAAACCGATCTGTGAGCGGCAGCATAAAAAGGCGCATTATGTGACCTGCGCCGATTATGTAACGCTGACCGACGGTACCGGTGTGGTTCATATCGCTCCGGCCTTTGGTGAAGATGATGCACAGGTAGGCCGCGTATACGATCTGCCCTTCGTACAGCTTGTCAACGGCAAGGGTGAGCTCACGGAAGAGACGCCATGGAGCGGCGTTTTCTGTAAAAAGGCTGATCCTATGATTTTGCAGGATCTGGAAGATCGCGGTCTCCTGTTTGCCGCTCCCAAATTTGAACACAGCTACCCTCATTGCTGGCGCTGTGACACGCCACTCATTTACTATGCCCGTGAATCCTGGTTCATCAAGATGACAGCTGTGAAAGAGGATCTGATCCGCAATAATAATCAAATTAACTGGATCCCTGAGACCATCGGCAAGGGCCGCTTCGGCGACTGGCTTGAGAATATTCAGGACTGGGGCATTTCGCGTAACCGCTATTGGGGTACTCCTCTGAACATCTGGGAATGCGAATGCGGCCATCGCCATGCCATCGGCAGCCGTCAGGAGCTTGCTGAAATGAGCGACAACTATCCGGAAGGCGGCGTAGAGCTGCACCGCCCCTATATCGATGAAATTACCCTCCGCTGCCCGCAGTGCGGGAAAGCGATGAAGCGTGTACCCGAGGTCATCGATTGCTGGTTTGACAGCGGCGCTATGCCATTTGCGCAGCATCACTATCCATTTGAAAATGAGGATCTGTTTAAGCAGCAGTTCCCGGCAGATTTCATCTCCGAGGCTGTCGATCAGACGCGCGGATGGTTTTATTCGCTGCTGGCTGAATCCACGCTTTTGTTTAATCAGCCCCCCTATAAAAATGTCATTGTACTGGGGCATGTACAGGACGAAAACGGACAGAAAATGTCCAAATCCAAAGGCAATGCCGTAGAGCCAATGGAGGCTCTGCACCAATACGGCGCCGACGCGATTCGCTGGTATTTTTATATTAACTCTGCCCCCTGGCTTCCCAACCGCTTCCACAGCAAGGCCGTTGTCGAGGGTCAGCGCAAGTTCCTGCGTCCTTTGTGGAATACCTATGCCTTCTATGTGCTGTACGCAGAGATTGACAGCTTTGATCCCACGCAGCATACACTGGAATATGACAAGCTTTCCGTGATGGATAAATGGCTTCTTTCTAAGTTAAATTCACTGATTCAGGAAGTAGATACCCGTCTGGAGACCTATCAGATTCCTGAGACTGCACGAGCGCTGCAAGCCTTCGTGGATGATCTGAGCAACTGGTATGTACGCCGCGGCCGTTCCCGTTACTGGGCTAAGGGCATGGAGCAGGATAAGATCAATGCTTATATGACGCTGTATACTGCTCTGGTGACCTTTGTTAAGCTGGCAGCTCCCATGATTCCCTTTATGGCAGAAGATATCTACCGCAACCTTGTTTGCAGCGTAGATAAAGCCGCCCCCATAAGCGTACACCTCTGCTCTTATCCTATCGCGAATGCGAAGCTGATCGATCCTGAGCTTGAGCAGAAAATGGACGAGGTACTCCAGATTATCACACTGGGCCGTGCCTGCCGCAATACTTCTAATATCAAAAATCGTCAGCCCATAGGTAAAATGTTTGTGCAGGCTCCTGCCGAACTGGATAATTTCTATCAGGAAATCATTGAAGAGGAGCTCAATGTAAAGGAAGTCGTCTTCACACAGGATGCCGGTCAATTTATCAGCTATAGCTTCAAACCGCAGCTGCGGACAGTGGGTCCGAAATACGGCAAGGTGCTTGCGCAGATTCGTCAGGCCCTCGCTGAAATCGACGGACGCAGCGCACATGATACGCTGGCTGCCGGCGAGCCGCTTCGCTTTGAACTCGGCGGTACGTCTGTCGAGCTATATGAAGAGGACGTGCTGATGGAGACAGCGCAGGTGCCCGGTTTTGTTGCAGAAACCCAAGGCGCGCTGACCGTTGCTCTGGATACCAATCTGACACCGGCTCTGATCGAAGAGGGCTTTGTGCGTGAGATTGTCAGCAAAATCCAGACCATGCGCAAGGAAGCAGATTTTGAAGTGATGGATCATATCGTCTTTGCCTATGGCAGCAATGCTAAAATCACCGAAATCGTACTGTCTCATGCTGGCGAAATCCAAAGCGAAACGCTCTGCGACGCTGTTCAGGCTGAGGCTGATAGCTCCTTCTATACGAAAGAATGGGATATCAACGGTGAAACCGTAAGCTTTGGCGTAAAAAAACTTTAAACAGCCTATGAGTTTATAAACTAAAAAGAATCCTTTCTGTATAAACAGAAAGGATTCTTTTTTATCTTAGGCTTACGCCCACCACATCTCACCGGCATTTTCAAAAATCAGCACTTCCTTGAGCACGGCCACCGCCTTTTCCAGTCCTTCGCGGATGCTCATCAGACTATCCTCATGCTCAATACTCAGCACGCCGTCATATCCGGCCGTCTTAAGCGCTGTCACCATCTCTCTCCAATACTGCGTATCATGGCCATAGCCTACCGTCCGGAATACCCAGGAACGCTCTGCAATCTGTCCATAATGTTTCGTATCCAGCACGCCGTTCTTCGCCGTATTGTACGGATCAATCCGTGTATCTTTCGCATGGAAATGATAGATAGCGCCTTTCAGCTCTTTGATCGCCGCTACCGGATCCATGCCCTGCCATACCAGATGACTAGGATCAAAATTTGCGCCCAGCTCAGGTCCCACAGCCTCGCGCAGCCGCAGGCAGGTCTCCGGATTATACACGCAAAAACCCGGATGCATCTCAAACGCCACATGCTTCACACCATGCGCACGCACAAACTCCACTTCCTTCTTCCAATATGGAATCAGCACCTCATTCCACTGATAATCCAAAATCGTCAGAAAATCATCCGGCCATGGGCACACCACCCAGTTGGGATACTGCGAAGTAGGACTGTCTCCCGGGCAGCCGGAAAACGTCACCACTGTGTCCACATCCAGCTGCTCCGCCAGCAGCACCGCATTCTCAAAATCCTTTGTCGCCTGCGCCGCTATTTCAGGGTTTGGATGCACACCGTTTCCATGCGCGCTCAGCGCGCAAATCTCGATGTCATACTTCTTCAGAAGCTCCTTCACCTCGGCAATCTTTTCCGGATGATTCAAATATACATCCGGATCCAGATGCTTCTTTCCCGGTGAGCCGCCGCAGCCCAGTTCCACTGCCTGCACACCCAGTCCGTGCAGATATTGCAAAGTCTCCTCCAACGATAAATCATATAACGGTACTGTTAATACACCTAATTTCATGTTCCTTACCCCCGTATCGTTTTCATATAAGCCAGATCCTCCGCTACACAGCCGAAGATATCGTCGCCCTTATAGTCATATTCGCGTTCCACGATGAAAGCTTTGGCGCCATGCGCTGCAGCTGCATCACAAACCTGCTGCCAATCCACAATGCCTTCCCCCGTCGGACAGTCTGTCTTTTTAATCGCCATGATCTCATCCAAAACGCTCTGCGGCAAAATGGGTCTCCCATCTGCATCCTTTTCAAACTTCGAATAGTCACGCGGCTTCTGCACGCCAATCACCTGATTGGTCTCTTTCACATGAATCAGTTCAATACGGCCGGCATGTGCCTCAATATATGCCGGCACATCGATACCGGCACATGTCGCCCAGCCTGCATCCAGCTGAAACATCACCAGATCAGGATCTGTATTTTCCATTAATA
>CANOUM010000008.1 GCA_947570515.1 uncultured Clostridia bacterium | reverse complement strand
CGGTGCAGGAAATCATGAGGGAATGTGAGCGCAGAGCAGGAGCCTATGCAGGAACCAATTTCTTTATTGAAGGAAAGACCTGGTCAGAGTATATCGTTGATATCAAGAAGGTAGAAGAGGTATGGGAGAGTTATCTGAGTGTGATGGAAGAAAGTCCCATTCATGAGCTGGTGGAGGAAGTGAACCGTCAGTATCAGGAATGGATTCAAAGCTGAGAGAAAGAAGGAGAGGTAGCATGATGAAAAAATTAGTGATTTGTTTACTGATGCTTAGTATATTGCTTGGATGTCAGAAAACCCAGACATCACGGCGGCCGGTCGAAGATTCTGTAGAAAAACTGAATATCTACATCTTAGGAGATGCTACGACAGAGCATATTATGTCAGAAAATAAAACCAATGTCTTCTATACAACGCTGATGCGGCTTGGTGAATACTGCTCATCGGTATGCTATGGGGAGCAGGGATTTCTTTTCTATGAGGCTTTTCAGCAATATGAAGAGCAAACAGGCATCGAACTGGAACTGCATTGGTACCGCTATCCGGATGAACTGGAGAAAGCACTGGCGAGTGCAGGAAAGAATGAGCTGCCGGATCTGATCATTACGAATTATACGTCGACAGCCGACTTTTATCGGTATATGAAGCAGGGGCTCTTTTATGACCTTACGCCATATACAGAAGAGGAAGAGCTATATACTCAGCAGGCGTACTATAATTCCGTGCTGGAGGCAGGGCGTCTGGGCGGAAAGCAGTATATTCTGCCGATCCTTTTTAATATCGATACGGTTATGGGAAATACGGATAACTGGCAGAGGCTGGGGCTTCAGTTTGAGAAGGCGCAGACGCATGAGGAGTTTATGAATTTTCTTTTGAATGCACAGCAGCAAAAAGAGACTGCGGAAACAGCAGGACAGTTTCTTACGGAAATTGCACTGTATACACCTTATATTGTATATGACAGCGCAGGCGAGACATGGATTGACTATGAAACCGGAGAGGTGCAGCTGGATGCAGCGCGGTTTGGTCAGATGGCGGAATTTTACCGTAATTTTCTGTTGGAACAATTTGACGAAGTGACAAGCGGAGAAGACTTATCCTGGGCTCATACGCGGCATATAGAAGCTATGCGGGCAATTGCAGGTCATACGGAGGAATATCTGGATGACAAAGGATGCATCGTAGAAGGCGGAGGCGCTTTTCAGAGTGCGCTGCATAGCGCTGCTGCACAGGCATGGTATTATGAAAGCCGCTATCAGGACATGGGCAGGAGCTTAGCGTTAGAGGCGATACCGGGAAAGGATCAGGGGGTAACGGCGCATGTTTCTTATTTTGGCGGCGTATTAAGCACGACGCAGTACCCTCAGGCATCGTATGACTTCCTGCGGTATTTGATGGATGCCGAATTCTTTTGCGGCTTTGGCCTGTCTGTGAATCGCGATACCACAGCGAGCATGTTGAAGCACTTAACAGAGCTCGAATATGAGCTGCGGTATGGAATGCAGGCGACGCAGGCGGATGGGACGCCGTATAAGAGCAGCGATGATTATGTGATTCACCCGATGTCGGAGCAGACAAAGGAAAAGCTGGAAGGAATGCTGGAAAGAATCAGCAGCGTATCACTGCCGGATTGGCCTGTGTATGAAATTCTCTGGAAGCAGCTGGAGAGCTATGGCAAAGAAGAAATATCGCTAGAAACAGCATATGAAACGGCTTATCAGCAGCTTGAAAGCTATGCAAAACTGGACTGAGCCCGGGTGAGAAAAAACAGTTAAGAATCAAACTTTCCTGCAAAAACAGTCTTTAATATGATATACTGGATGAATCAAACAGTAGAAGAGTAAATAAGGAGGAAAAGTATGACCTTTGATCAGACCATTGCTCAGGGCCATGCAAAGTTTAAGGTATTATACCGGCTTTGTATGGCAAATCAATGAGCGTATCAGTATAAAAGAGCCATAGGACGATTATGATATTTTAAGCTTTGCTTCTTAATGTGCCGGAAGAATCAGAGAGGAGCAAACCGATGAAATATATCAATGCAGAAACAGTTTTACCAAAGGAGCTGATCGAAAAGATCCAAACCTTTGTAGCCGGCGGCTATGTGTATATCCCGGCGTCTGAACAAAAGAAGGCGTGGGGAACCAATACCGGCATTCGCCGGGAGCTGCAGGAGCGCAATCAGGAGATTCGCAGCCAATATGAACAGGGACAGCAAATTCAAGAGCTTTCCCGGCAATATTGCCTATGTGAATCCAGTATTTATAAAATCATCCGAGGAAAATCAGATTAGATTTAAAATCGCCATAGCGTACCGTAAAACAGACGGCCGCCATGGCGATTTATTTTGGAAAAATAGATTCATACATGAGAATTCCCGTGAAAGCAGAAAATAAACCTGATATACTAAACATGGCTTTAAGCCGGCGTATGAGAAAGGAAGTAAGAAATGAGTATTTTAGAAATTGAACATTTAAGCCATGAATACGGCGATCATATATTATATCAGGACGCTGCGCTGCGCCTCAATGCCGGGGAACATATGGGAATCACAGGGATGAACGGAGCCGGTAAAAGTACGCTGTTTAAGATCATCATGGGAGCTATTGTGCCCGATGAGGGGCGCATCTGGAAATCACCGCGTCACAGCATCGGCTATCTCGATCAATATGCAGAAATAGACAGCGGCAGCAGCATCCGGGCCTATCTTTTGAGCGCGCATGCTGAGCTTTTTACGCGGGAGCAGCAGATGCTCAGCCTGTATGAGCAGGCGGGGCAGGATCAGAAACTGCTTGAAAAAGCGTCGCGCATTCAGGAGCATCTCGAGCAGCAGGGCTTCTATGACATAGAATATCAAATGGAGCGGGTAGCAGGCGGTCTTGGCATCAGAGATATTGGCAGCGCCGGTCTGGAAACGCCGGTTGAGAATCTAAGCGGCGGTCAGCGCGCTAAAGTCATCTTAGCCAAGCTGCTGCTAGAGGCCCACGATATGCTTCTGATGGATGAACCGACCAACTTTTTAGATGCGGCGCAGGTCGAATGGCTGGCAGGCTTTTTGCAGCAATATCCCGGAGCGTTTATGGTCATCTCACATCAGCATGATTTTCTCGAATGCATCACAACCTGTATCAGCGATCTCGAATTTAATAAGATCACGACCTATCGCGGGAGCTTTTTGGCCGCCATGCGGCAAAAGGACTTTAAGCGTGAGGAGCAGCTGAGGCTGTATCATAGTCAGCAAAAGGAAATTCAGAAGCTGGAGGATTACATTGCCCGCAACAAGGCGCGGGCGTCGACGGCGGCCATGGCGAAGAGCCGGGAGAAGGCGCTGGCGCGAATCGAGCGGATCTCGGCGCCGCAGCATTTGGCAGAGCCGGAGTTTGTGTTTCCGCAGATTATATTATCGGAGCAGGTGATTCTGGAGGCGGAGGATTTGCAGATTGGATATGACCGGGTATTACTGCCGCCGATTACTTTTAAGATGCATACGGCTGATAAGCTGGTGATTCGCGGGTTTAATGGTGTGGGCAAGACGACGCTTTTGAAAACGCTGATGGGGCAGCTGCCTAAGCTGGGCGGCGTGTTTTATCTGTCGCACCCGGGTACGATTTCTTATTATGAGCAGGATCTCGCCTGGGAGAATCCGCAGGATACGCCGCTTACCCATTTGGCGGGGGTTTATCCGAAGCGGACGATGAAGGAGCTTCGCGGAGCGCTGTCGCGATGTGGCGTGAAGCAGGATCATATGGTGCAGGCGATCGGTACGCTGAGCGGAGGAGAGCAGTCAAAAGTGAAGCTGGCGCAGATGAGCCTTAGAAAAAGTCATCTGCTAATTTTGGATGAACCGACCAACCACTTGGATCAGAATGCCAAGAGGGCTCTGATCCGGGCAGTTCAGGCGTATGAGGGCGCGGTGATTATCGTATCGCACGAGGATGAGTTTTATGAAGAGATTACAGACCATGTTCTTGAGCTTGGAAAATAAGGCAGGAGGAAAAACAGATGAGTATTATTAAAGCGCATGATGTAACGCTATATGGAGGCAATGATCAATATAAAATCGTATTAAGGCCTCTTACGGATGAGGATTTGCCATACTTATATAAATGGAATTCTGATCCAGAGGTGCTATATTGGTGTGAAGGCGATGATGTTAAAAGTCATTCCCGCGAGGTGGTTCATCAAATTTACGGAGGCATATCGCAGCATAATCTCTGTTTTGCGATTGAAGTCAACGGAGAAATGATAGGAGAATGCTGGCTTCAAAAAATGAATCTGCCTAACGTAAAGGCCATGTATGCTGATCATACGGATGTAAGAAGAATTGATATGATGATCGGCGAAAAGGCCTTTTGGGGCAAAGGCATCGGAACGCTCTTTATAGGCATGCTTGTACAATATGCTTTTGAAGGTGAGCATGTGGAGATCTTGCATTGCTATTGTGAGGATTATAATATCCGCTCGAGGCGCGTATGGGAAAAGAATGGGTTTACCCTGATTTTGACGGAGGAAATTCCGCAGCCGAGTAAGGGCAAATTACAGTATCACTGGCGGCTGACGAAAGACGAATATGACAGGCGCCGAGATGAAGAATCCCGAGTATAAACGGAAGAGATGAAGGAGTAATCGATATGGAGACGTATTTAAAGCAAGTGAAAGACAGATGGAATCAGACATCCGATGCGGAGTGGTATCAGGCTCTCAGAACGGAGGAAAAAATTTCACAATTGGTAAGAGAACCGGCGAGCGCTTTTCATCCTGCTGTATATGAGCTGGTTAAAAAATATGTACTGGATGTGCAAGGGAAGAAAATACTGCTCCCTTCGAGCGGGGATAATCATGCGGCCTTTGCATTTGCACTCATGGGAGCTGACGTTACTTCAGCAGATATAAGCGAAAGGCAATTAGAGCATGCGCAGCAAATTGCAGGCAATTTGAAGCTGAGGATGCATTTTGTATGCGATGATACCATGCAGCTTTCCAAGCTGGAGGATACCCAGTTTGATTTGGTTTATACTTCAAATGGTACGCATAGCTGGATCACAGACCTGGAGGCTATGTATCGGAACATAAGCAGGGTGTTAAAACCAAAGGGCTTTTCGCTCATGTATGATGTGCATCCGTTTGGACGTCCGTTCACAGGGGAGCCATGGAAAAATCCTGAGATCATAAAGCCCTATGATAAAACAATGCCGGATTGCCACTGGCGTGTGTCGGATTTGGTCAACGCCATGACAGGCGCACAGCTCAGCATAAAAGAAATGCGGGAACTACAGGCGGTGGATGATTCCTTCTGGTTTTCCCATGCAAAGCTGACAACGCGGAGCAAAGAAGAGATTGAAAATATAAATAACTGGGAAAAAAATCCTATGGCAGCATTACCGGCCTGGATTTCCATACTCTCGCAAAAAGTAATGTAAAGACCAAAAGCGCAGTTTAGAGATCCGGAATCCGCCTTGACACTTCCAGAAGGCAGCTGTATAATGAGCGTAAATATAAGCTCCGGCGGGAGGAAGTCAATGGATATTCTAATGATGACACAGGCAAGACCGGTCGAAATGGCGGCGGCAGAGCTGAAAAGCTATTTGCTGCGTATGGGATCAGAGGCAATCTTGCCAAAAGCATGGCGGATAGGCGTACAGGATTTAACGCCCTATGGCATCAACGGTCTGGCGGATGCTGGGCTGGATGATGCCTATTATATTCAGGTAGATGAGAAGGAGGCCTGCATCCTAGGCAGCAATGCGCGCAGCGTACTGCTGGGCGTATACCGCTATCTTACGGAAATTGGCTGCCGTTTTTTGCGGCCGGGTGCCGAATATGAAATCGTGCCCCAAAAGCAGTGTGCGGAAGCGTTTTTCGCGCATTGCGTGCACAAGGCCAGCCTGCGGCACAGAGGCGCGTGTATCGAGGGGGCTACCTCTGTTGAAAATATTCTGGATTTTATTGACTGGTCGCCCAAGATCGGCTTTAACAGCTTTTTCCTTCAGTTTAAATATCCGCATCAGTTTTTGCAGCGCTGGTATGAGCATGTGCGTAATCCCGAGCTTGCGCCGCAGCGCTGGAGTATGCAGCAGTCTATCTCGGCAGATGAGGTGCTGAGCGACGCTATGGAGCAGCGCGGGATTTTACAGCACCGCGTGGGGCATGGCTGGACGGGCGAAGCGCTGGGATATGCGGCCACGGGCTGGGAAACTGATGATACGCAGCTGCCGCCGGAGAAGACGGCTCTTTTGGCAGAGATCGGCGGAAAGCGTGAACTGTTTGGCGGCGTGCCGACCAATACGAATCTGTGCTATTCTAATCCAGAGGTGGTCGAGCTCTACAGTGAGAGGGTGCTGGCGTATGTGAGGGAGCATCCGGAAGCGGATTATCTGCATCTGTGGCTGGCGGACACGTTTAACAACGTCTGTGAGTGTGAGCAGTGCAGGAAAAAGATCCTTACCGATCATTACATCCATATGATGAATGTGGTGGACGAAAAGCTGACGCGCGAGGGCTTTGACACCAAGCTGGTCTTCCTGCTTTATCAGGAGCTTCTGTGGGCGCCCGAGACGGAAACGCTGCACAATCCTGACCGCTTTGTACTGATGTTCGCACCGATTACGCGTACGTTTATGAAATCCTATCAGCAGGCAGGCAAGCTGCCGCCTGCGCCGCCCTATGTCCTCAATCACATCCAGATGCCGCGCAGCATGGAGGATAATCTTACCATGCTGAAGGGCTGGCAGGAAAAGGTTTCATGCGACAGCTTTATTTATGATTATCATCTGGGCAAGGCCCATTACGGCGACCCCGGGTATGTGCGCCTGTCGCGGATCATCAGCGAGGATCTTAAGGCCCATAGAAGCCTTGGCATGAACGGCATTAACAGCTGTCAGGAACTGCGCGCCTTTTTGCCCAATGCGCTGCCCAATTACGTGATGGGTCAGACCAGCATGGATATCGATCTTGCATTTGATGCGATCGCTTCCGATTATTATCAGAGCGCCTATGGCGCAAAAGGGGCGCAGGTCTTCGCTTATTTGGAGCGCATCTCCGAATTATATGATATTGATTATTTTATTGGCTACCATGAGGCGCAGAGCGCCAGTATGAAGACCCGATTTGAAAAAGTGCTGACACTGACAAAGGCATTTGCTCCCATCATAGAAGAAACGCTTGCAGGTGAGCTTTCGCCGGTGCAGAGACGGTTTTGGCGGGAGCTGGCCTATCACAAGGAGTATGTAGAAGTGCTAACCCGTGCGATGATCCGGCGGGCAGAGGGAGCAGACGCAAGGGAGGCCTACCGGGCATTTACCGATCTGGTACGGAAGAATGAGCCCGAGTTTCAGAAATCACTGGATGTTTACCGTGTGATTGAGGTCACGCAGGTATACACTAAATTCAAGGAAGCATGAGGAGAGTATTATGGAAATCAATCAAACCCATATGATGATTCAAGACTTATCAAACGCATTCGGAGCCTCCGGATTTGAAGACGAGGTACTCACCGTTGCCCGCCGGTATGCAGAGGGCGCGACCAGTCATATCGAAGAAGACAGCATGCGCAATCTGTTTTTGTACCGTAAAGAAAACGATGGGCAGCACCCGGTGCTCATGCTGGATGCGCACAGCGATGAAACAAGCTTTATCATACAGGCGATCCGGCCGAATGGGACGCTGGAATTTTTGCCGCTTGGCGCGTGGACACCCAATACGGTGCCGGCTCATAAGGTCAAAGTTAAAAATAGAGACGGAAAGTATATATCCGGCATCGTAGCCAGTACGCCGCCGCATTTTATGACGGCTGCAGAGCGGAGCCATGAAACCGCGATTGATCAGATGGTGATTGATGTGGGCGCTGTTTCTAAAGAAGAGGTGATCCGCGATTTTAAAATAGGTGTAGGCGCTCCCGTGGTGCCGGATGTTACTGCAGAATATAATGAGACAAACGGCGTATGGCTTGGCAAGGCCTTTGACTGCCGGATCGGCTGCGCCGTTGTGCTGGAAGCGCTGCGCCGGCTGGCCGGCAAAACGCTGGCGGTGGATGTGGTAGGTACGCTTACCTCACAAGAAGAGGTTGGAGAACGCGGCGCTAAGGCCGCCATCGGGAGAGTACGGCCGGCGGCTGCGATTGTCATTGAGGGGGCGCCGGCTGACGATACCTTTACACCGGAGTATAAAATCCAGACCGGACTGCACCGCGGCCCTATGCTGCGCCATATGGACGTGGGGATGATCACGAATCCGCGGTTTATTCGCTATGCCCTGGATGCAGCGGCAGAGAAAAACATTAAAACGCAGGAAGCCGTGCGCAAAGGAGGAGGCACCAACGGAGCCATTTACCATGCGGCAGAGGGCGGCGTGCCTACGATTGTCATCAGCGTTCCCGTGCGGTATACGCATAGCCATCATTGCTTTACGGCGATGGATGACTTTGAAAAAACAGTGGAACTGGTGATGGAGATCATTGAGCGACTTAATGAGGAAACTATTAAAGGATTTTAATCTATGCAGTGGACTCAGGGAAGAGATAGGGTTTGGGTGGTAGGACACCGGGGAGCAAAGGCGCTTTGGCCTGAGAATACAATGCTTTCTTTTGAAAAGGCAATAGGGCTGGGCGTGGATGGTATTGAAACGGATGTGCATATGACGGCAGATGGTCATTTGGTGCTGATTCATGACCTTATGCTTGAACGAACGACGAATGGGAAGGGCTCCGTGGAAGAGAAGGCGCTATCGGAGCTGCGCCGTCTGGATGCAGGCGGCGGAGAGAAAATTCCTCTTTTATCAGAGCTTTTAGATCTGGTAAAAGGGACGGATCTGATGCTGAATGTAGAGATGAAGGATTATCGTCCGGAGGCACTGGATCATACGATTCGGATGCTGACAGAGTACGGCCTTTCAGATCAGTACGTGATTGCCTGTTTTGATAGCCGTGTGACGACCTATGCACATGAACGATACGGCGTGAAAACGCAGGGCTTTTTAAAACATGATCTGAAATATTGGGAGCCGGGATGCGAGCGGCATTATTATAGCATTGGAGTGGGCATGAAGGACGTAAGCAGCGCAGCGTCTCAGATGCTCAGAGATCAGGGGATTGATCCCTGGTGCTGGTGCCCTGATACGGAGGAAGCGGTAAGGCTGGCTCTTACGAGCGGCTTTACGCTTATGACGTGTAATGATCCGCGGCCCGCGCTTGCTGTGATAGGGAAACAAAGCCATTGACAGCGGCTTTATTCGAATCTATAATGATAAAAAAGAGAAATGAAAGGAGTCCGATACGATGGCAGATATTTTAGACAGATTTAAAGAAAATATTGAAAATACACAGGATTATGAAACGCTTCCTAAATTAAAAATCGGTATTATCGGTACCGGCTGGATTGCAGAAGCACATGCAGCAAGCTATAAGCGCTGTCCTGATATTGAGATCGTGGCGGCGGCTGATCTGGTACCCGGAAAGGCAGAGGCATTTTGCAAAGCGCAGGGACTGGAAGGAGTACGCTGTTATCCGGATCATCAGAGCATGCTTGATCATGAGGAGCTGGATGCCGTCAGCATTTGTACGTATAACAGAACCCATGCAGAGTGTACGATTGCTGCGCTGAAAAAAGGTGTTCATGTTTTATGTGAAAAGCCTATGTGCGTTACACTTGAAGAAGCGGTGCAGATGAGAAAGGCAGAAAAAGAGACCGGCAAGATCCTGTCTATTGGATTCCAGCCAAGACTGGATGCCAATATGCAGATGATTAAAAAGATCGTGGAATCCGGAGAGCTTGGCAGAGTTTATTATATTCAGACAGGCGGAGGCCGAAGACGCGGCATTCCCACACCTTATGGTACATCGTTTATTGAGGATAAGACGGCCGGCATCGGAGCACTGGGAGATATCGGCTGCTATAGTTTGGATATGGTATTAAATGCAATCGGATATCCCAAACCATTGACGGTATCCGGATATAAATCGGCATTCTTTGGAACGCAGCCCAGCTACTATCCGGAACATCCGGAATACGCAGAAAAGTTCAGTGTAGATGATTTTGCCGCTGCCTTCATCCGTTTAGAAGGCGATATCATTCTGGACTTTAGAATCGCATGGGCCATGAATTTGGACACGCCGGGCGATACCATCATTTTGGGCACGAAAGGAGGACTGCGGATTCCTTCTACTGAGTGCTGGAATGGTACGGTGGGCGGTCCGATGAAGATTTATCATGAAGTAGCCGGTCAGGCGCAGGTGGATACAGAGATTCCGATCATTGAAAGCAATACCAGTGATCTTTTCTATAAGAAAATCCGTTCCTTCCTCGACGCGGTCCGAAACGGAGGCAAGGCGCCGGTTCCGACCGAACAGATCATTTATAATCAGGCTATCATTGATGGAATCCGCAGATCTGCTGAAGCAGGATGTGAAGTTAAGATCGAAGTTCCGGAAGTATAAGGTGATAGCGTGGTAAGGATTCAGAAGTCAGCAGAGGATTATTTGGAGACTATCTTGATTTTGAGCCGCAGGCAGCAGCAGGTTCGTTCTATTGATATTGTCAATGAAATGAATTTTAGCAAGCCCAGCGTGAGTATCGCCATGAAAAACCTGAGAGAAAAAGGACAAATCCACATGGATGCGGATGGCCATATTACGCTGACAGAGGACGGCTACAAAATTGCCAGTCGAATCTATGAGAGACATTTGCTCATTTCTAAACTGCTGATGCAGATTGGCGTTGAAGAGCAGACAGCTCTGGAGGAAGCCTGCCGAATCGAGCACGATATCAGTCAGGATACGTTTGAAAAATTGAAAGACTGGACGGCGCGGCAGGGATTCTAAAAATAGAATCATGAAAGAGACTGTAAATAAACCGACCCCCAAAAGTTAGACCAAAAATCTAATGATTGGGAGGTCGGTTCATTTTACAGTCCTTTTTTATTGAACTTTTAACAGCTCCTTTTACTCAAAATAAGCTTTTTTGTGCCGCGCCGCATAAGCGCTGATCTTTTCGTCATAGTCAGGATAGGGATAGGCGAAATAACTGGCTACGGTTTTAGAGGTTTCGCGGAATAAAGCCAGACATTCTTCCAGAGCGTTCCACATCTGCGGATAAGAGTCCATGCGATAGGTTTTCAAAAGCCGCTTCCAGATCTCAGGAGAAAGGTACTGCTGAATGAACTTGTAATTTTTGCCGACACTGAAGGTAAAGCCGTATTCCGTCCCCACACGCCATGACAGCATGCGCAAAAGTTCCTTGCGTACAATTTCATTTAGATGATCAATAGCAAATAGGATTTCATGACGGCAGAGACCCTTGACGACATAGGTTGTTGTATTCCAGAACTCATTGCAGCAGTCATCAAACATTCTGGCAGTGGGACGCTGCAGATGATAATCCTCATCGGTGGGCACAGGAGGGCAGGCAATACGGGCATCCTTATCCAGCAATACCTGTACCAGCTTGTCCCAGGTCAAATAGTCGTCGATAGTCTCTAGCGGCAGCAGCGTTAGATCAATCTTGACATCATCCTCAAAAAGCATCAGATAGGAAAAACCCTCCTCTTCAGCAGGAAAAAGCTCCATATCCTCCGGCTTTTGCAGAATCAGGCGTTTTCCAAACACATCCAGCCATGCGTCGTCTTGTGTAAAGCTTTTCATGTCCGTGACAAAAAATGTAATGTCATAATCCTGAAAATCATCCCGCGGGATATGAATATTAGTGCGGGAACCTTCCAGCGTGACAAGCCGAATGCGCTCATCGTTTTGAGCAAATCCTAATAGTAGCTCATACATTTGTGTTTCTGATCTCATGCGAATCTCCTTTCATCGACAGTACAGGTTAAGATCCCAGCAGGGCAGGCAGGGGTGACGCCTCATGAAAATTTGATATGCAGGCTGCAGCTCATGAATCAAAAGAGGCAAGCGGTATAGATCTTCACTGCGGTGATAGCAAGCAATATTAAGCTTAGGTTTTTGCTGCTTTAGCGTATCGGCGCCGCCGCGCAGCGCAGCTGCCTCAAAGCCCTCTACATCCATTTTCAGATAGCTGACCGGAAGGGCAAGAGAGTCGATGGTTATCATCTGAACCGGCGTGCCGCCGGAAGCCGAAGAGGCAGAGGAGCCGCGTCCGCGTCCGGTTTTCATCTGAATCACTTCGTTTTGATCGGATACGCCATAGGGGAGGAGCCGCACGGCGGCAAGAGGCTCCGAAAACTGCGTTAATTTTTTGAAGCTGCGGGCATCCGGCTCTAAAGCTGTGATGGCGTCATACTTTCCGCCTGTGGCGGTTAAAAATTCTTGAATGGTATCTCCACGGTAGGCGCCCAGATCGAGATAGCTTTCGTGATCATGCAGGGGAAGCAGCGTGGAAAAAATCTCTTGCTTGGGGGAGGCGCTTTGCAGCAGCGGGGTGAGGCGGCCGGTGAGCTTGTAGGAGAGAACCTGCTGGAATACCCGGCGCGAGGCGTCGTCGACGAGCAGAGCATAAGCGGCTTCGAGCTCGGCTATGTGGGAGAGGGCGAAGGAGCGGTCGAATAGCGTGTGACCATAGACCGGGACGTCGGGAATGACGAGGGGATGTTTTTGTGCCATGGAGATGACTCGGTCTATGATTTCGGGGAGGTGGGAACCGAAGGCGACGACGATGATGAAGTCGGACAGGACGGCTTCGAGCTGCGATAGGGTGGTGACGGAGAAGCCGTGAAAGCGCTGATTTCGGTAGAAGTCGTCACTGACAAAAATGGCATGGAGGGGAATGGAAGCGGCTTGCATGGCGCTCATGATTTTGTCAGCTCCGTCCCCGGTGCCGTAGAGAACGATGGGCAGGGAGGCAGTTTGCAGGTATTCCCAGGTGGTGGCAGAGTTTTGGATCAGGGAGGAGAGAGAGGCTGTCATAAATAAAATAATCCTTTCTTTCAAAGAATAAGTGTGATATACTAAGCGCAGCCAGATGTGACTACGAGAATAGCGAGAAAGGGAATTTTAAAATGAGTGATCAGGAAAGAGAAGAGATGAATAGTATCATTTCCTTAACGGATGAACAGGGAAATGAAGTACAGTTTGAACTGCTGGATGTTGTGCCGTATAATGGAAATGAATATATTGCCATTGTTCCGGCGGAGGAAGAGGACGAAGAGGGCGATATGGTGCAGCTGTACCGCATTGTGCCGGATGAGAATGGCGAGACGGAGACGTATGTCGGCTTGGAGAGTGAAGAGGAGCTGGATGCGGTGTACAGTGAGTTTCAAAAGAGAAATGCGGATTTCTTCGATTTTGCCGATTAAAGAAAAGGTGCCCCGATGTGAAAAGGGCACCTTCTTTTGTTTAACAGATGAATAAGAGGTTATTGCCGCTCAAAGTAAATGAAGAAGGCATCGCCGGTTGAGTCATCATCATATACCTCTAAATAAGCTACGGCAAAGTCGGTGGCCTCTTGCGGCACAGAGAAATAGTAGTGATAAGTAGAAGTCTCAGCGCGCTTTAGTGAGTACTGCTCAGGGACGGTATCTGCGGGGACGGTTTCGTCAATGATGCTGTAGCAGCAATCGTAATCGCCCTCGCCGTACTGCATTTGAAAGTCGTTGTAGAACATGGGAATTTCGGTGCCGAAGGTGTTTTTAACGGTGATGACAACATCTAAAATCATCGTGCCCTGCTCGGCGGGAATGTTTTCGGCGAGTTCTACGGAATCCACGGTGAAGTCAAAGAAAGCAGTGGAGAGCTTGTCGCCGATTCGTCCATCGTAGAACTGCATCTCGGAGGAATTGGAATCGACAGCGGCGGAGCTTTCAGGCGTGGAACTCGGCGGCACCGAAATATCGGGCCGAGAGGAGCTCTCGGAAGAGACGGGCGGCAAAGCGCTGCAGGCTGAGAGCAAAATACATAGTATACAAAATGTACATAATAAAAGTTGTTTTTTCATGATAATCCCCTTCTGAAATTGAATTTGTGATATTATAAGTTCGCTTGTCGCGAACTTGGCAAGGAATCCCTGCGGGATTCTTGCAATTGTTTTCGTTGTAACATCGGAGTTTGATGCTTTGCATCAAACTCATAGCGCAGCAAATTCGCTTGATTAGCCCAAATATGTCTGGCTGCACACAAGTTCGCTTGCAGCGAACTTGGCAAGGAATCCCTGCGGGATTCTTGCGGTCGTTCTATATCTTTATTATACCATGGTACTATTTATTTTTCACTACCTAAATTCATTTTGTTCAGTATTTTGCATGCATGTAGAAGATGATTTTGGGAGTTTATTTGTATGCAGCAGCAAAATTGCATACAAGTCATGCGGGCAAATGAATACTTTCGTGTACGCAATCCGTAAAATTGCAAACATAACAGACCTAAAACGGCGGAATCACTTGTATGCAATTTTGATATTGCGTACAAGTAGCTGATGTTTTAACATACGTATATGTACGCAATCCGTAAAATTGCAAACATAACAGACCTAAAACGGCGGAATCACTTGTATGCAATTTTGATATTGCGTACAAGTAACCGATATTTTAACATACATATATGTACGCAATCAAATCTACAAATAAAGGAGCAGGCAATGTTATATCAGACATCTTGTGATACCCCTATCGGCCGGCTGATGATTACTTATACGGAGCAGGCGATTTATTCTCTTGATCGGATGGACGAGCCGATCTACCCGAAGATGGATACCCCGCTTGCAAAGATGGCACAAAAGCAGCTCGCCGAATATTTTGCCGGCGAACGCCGGGAGTTTGATTTGCCTTTGGATCAGACAAGGGGCACAGCATTTCAAAGAAAAGTTTGGAAGGCAGTGCAGCAGATTCCATATGGTCAGACGCGTAGCTATCGGGAGGTTGCTCAGATGCTTGGAAAGCCAAAGGCGGCACGGCCGGTCGGCAGTGCGGTGGCGCAAACGCCATTCCCGATTCTTGTGCCATGTCATCGGGTGATCAGTGCGAGCGGCGGACTGGGCGGCTATGGCGGACGCAGTGATGAAAAGGCGTTTTTGCTGGCGATGGAGAAGAGAGCCAGACGGAAGCAGGAGGGCCAGACGCATATTTTGTTTGATTTGGACGGTACGCTGACCGATCCTAAAGAAGGCATTACGAAAAGTGTGCAGTATGCGCTGGCAGACTTTGGCATTGTGGAACCTGATTTGGAGGCGCTTGTATGTTTTATTGGACCGCCGCTTAAAGAAAGCCTTCAGGAGTATTATGGCATGGATGACCGGGAGGCTGAACATGCAGTCGAAAGGTATCGGGAGCGCTTTAGTGAAGTGGGACTCTATGAGAACCGTGCATTTGAAGGAGTGAAGGAGCTCTTGGCGGCGCTGCGCGCAGCAGGGAAAACGCTGGCCGTGGCCACTTCGAAGCCAACTGTATTTGCCAGAAAAATATTAAAACGCTATGAGCTGGCTTCATATTTTGAAGAAATTGTAGGCAGTGAACTGGATGGCCGGCGCAGCCGAAAGGCTGAAGTGATAGAAGAGGCGCTGCACCGGCTGGATATGCAGGATAGACGCGGACAGGTAACGATGGTCGGAGACCGGCGCCAAGACATAGAAGGAGCCAAAGCCTGCGGAGTAAAGAGCATTGGCGTACGCTTTGGCTATGCGGAACCTGGAGAGCTGGAAAATGCCGGAGCGGATGCAATCGCTGAGAATATCAGTGAATTAAGACATCTGCTGCTGACACGATAAATGTCTTGCATTTTACAAAGGCTTTTAGTACAATAAGCTGTAAAGTATATTTGTTTTGAAATGGAGATTATATAGATGCAGGCAGTGATTCATAATGAAGTTATAGATACGATTTTAGAGCGGCGCAGCGTACGCGCGTATACGGATGAAAGGCTGACGGAAAGCGAGATTCAGACTATTTTGCAGTGCGCGCTTTGGGCGCCCTCCGGCATGAATCAGCAAACGACGCGTATGGCAGTGACGCAGGAGGCAGCGCTCATCGCAGAGCTGGCCGAGGATGCCGGCCGCAATGGCTTTTACTATAATGCACCGTGTTTTATTTTTTTCTATGCAAAAAAAGAAAATAAGTGGGGAGCCTGCAATGCAGCGCTTGCTGTGCAGAATGCGGCGCTCGCCGCAAAAGCTCTTGGCCTTGATTCTGTTGTGATTGGCTGTGTATATGATTATTTAAAATCCCAGGAAGGGGAGCAAAAGTGGCAGAAAAAGCTGGCGCTTCCGGAAGACTACGAGTTTGTGCTGGGCCTTGCTGTAGGACACGGCGCTGAAACGCCGCAGGCAAAGCCGAGAAATCAGGAGAATATTATATGGAAGTGATCTATCGGGCATATCAGGAGCAGGATCAGGAGGCGGTTTGGGCTCTGCTTGAACAGGCGCATCTGACCCATGGCACACTGATGTATTGTATGCGCCATTTTCCGCAATATGGGATGGTTGCAGTGGATGGACAGGAGATCGTAGGCTGCGGATTTCGCGGAAAGGCGAATGAAAACGGACGGGCAGGCTGCGGCATATATGTATGTCCTGCGCAGAGAAGGAACCGTATTGGCACAACGCTGCTTTGGCGGCTACAGGAAAATATGAAAGCTGAAGGAATTCAAACACTGGCTTCTATGTATGAGCTGGGCACAGAAGGGGAGCTTTTTGCTAAAGCAAAAGGACTAGAGCCTGTGCATATGGTTCGTTATATGTCTTATGAAGGTGAGGCATTAGAAGTACAAAAGGGTGAATTTGCTCAGTATCAAGATGAAGATTATGAGGAGATCCATGCGCTTTTGAACGGAGCCTTTGCAGAGACTCGTCAGCCCAGTGAAGAGGAGCGGGCTCATTACCGGGCAAAGCAGGAGGATATTTTTGTATGCCGGGAAAACGAGAGCATTGTTGCCGTAGCATTTTTGCAGGATCATGAGATCCGGAGACTGGCTGTACGAGTGGACAAGCAAGGAGAAGGCTGGGGCCGGGCCATGCTTTCTTTTGCAGTCAATACGCTGCAGCAGAGAGGATATGAAAAGTGCTATTTATGGGTGATGGTTGGCAATCAGGCGATTCGCGCGTATCATAATATGAAATGGGTTGTAGAAGGTACATATGCATTTGCTAACAAAAACATATAAAGGGAAAGGATCGATACAAAATGACTTGTGTCGATCTTTTTTCACAAAAAGTTCAAATTTTAGTCGCCAGTTATTCATAAAGAAAAGATAGAATATTCGGAAATCAATAGCAGGTGAAAAAGAAAGGGAAAAAAATGGAAGAAGTAAAAACTCCCAAGAGACCATTATTATATTATTTGCTTATCGTGATGGTTGTGATGATGCTGCTCAATATGTTTGTCTTTCCGCGGATGCTTTCACCGCAGGTGGAGGAGGCAGATTACGGCCAGTTCTTGAAAATGGCCAAAGAAGGAAAGCTGACAGAGGTGCAGGTAACCGATACGGAGATAGTGTTTTCCGATAATAGTGAGCCCAAGAAGTATTATACAACCGGGCGGATGGAAGATCCGTTTTTGGTAGATCGTTTGGAGCAGGCCGGCATTGCTACGTATGGTGCGCCCATTGTAGAGGAGATGTCGCCATTTCTGAGTATTTTGCTGAGCTGGGTGCTGCCGCTTCTCATTTTTGCACTGCTGGGGCGCTTCCTTATGAACTCTGTTATGAAGAAGATGGGAGGAGCCGGAGGCCTTGGCGGCGGCAATGTAATGTCATTTGGAAAGAGCAATGCGAAGGTTTATGTGCAGTCGACGGATGGCATTCGGTTTAGTGATGTAGCCGGTGAAGATGAGGCCAAGGAACTGCTTACAGAGATTGTAGATTATCTGCACAATCCGGGACGGTATGCGGAGATCGGTGCTTCGATTCCGAAGGGAGCTTTGCTGGTAGGCCCTCCGGGAACCGGTAAAACCCTTTTGGCGAAAGCTGTGGCCGGTGAGGCGAACGTGCCGTTTTTCTCAATTTCCGGTTCTGAATTTGTAGAAATGTTTGTCGGTATGGGAGCTGCAAAAGTAAGAGATCTGTTTAAGCAGGCCAATGAAAAAGCTCCTTGTATCGTGTTTATTGATGAGATCGATACGATTGGAAAGAAAAGAGATACGGCTGCGAATATCGGCGGCAATGATGAACGGGAACAGACGCTCAATCAGCTTCTCACAGAGATGGATGGCTTCGATGCCAGAAAGGGCGTTATCATTCTCGCAGCGACCAACCGTCCGGATTCACTCGACCCGGCACTTTTGCGCCCGGGGCGCTTTGACCGCAGGATCCCGGTAGAGCTTCCGGATTTGGCTGGACGGGAGGCCATTCTGAAGGTGCATGCGAAAAAGGTTAAAATTGGCGATAAAGTGAATTTTGCAGCCATTGCGAAGATGGCGGCAGGAGCTTCCGGCGCTGAGCTTGCTAATATGGTGAACGAGGCGGCGCTGCGCGCCGTACGGGCCGGCCGCAAATATGTGACGCAGTCGGACCTCGAGGAAAGCGTAGAGGTTGTAATTGCGGGATATCAAAAGAAGAATGCGATTTTATCGGATCATGAAAAGATGGTTGTGGCATATCACGAAATCGGTCATGCGTTAGTAGCGGCGCTGCAGAGTCATTCAGCACCCGTAACGAAGATCACGATTGTTCCGCGCACGTCGGGTGCTCTTGGATATACGATGCAGGTGGAGCAGGATGATCATAATCTAATGTCAAAAGAGGAACTGGAGAATAAGATTGCAACTTATACCGGCGGCCGGGTAGCTGAGGATTTGATTTTTCATTCTATTACCACAGGAGCAGCCAATGATATTGAGCAGGCGACGAAGCTGGCGAGGGCTATGGTAACGCGCTTTGGTATGAGCGAAGAATTTGGTATGGTGGCACTGGAAACCATGAGCAATCAGTATCTGGGAGGGGATGCGTCCCTGGCCTGTTCTCCGGAGACAGCGACCGAAATTGACCGCAAGGTGGTGGCTCTTGTCAAGGAACAATATGAAAAGGCAGAAGGTCTGCTGCGTTCTCACATGAAAGAGCTCAATTCGCTTGCGCAGTATCTGTATCAGTATGAAACCATAACAGGAGATGAGTTTATGGATGTGCTGAATACAGAGGTGAATGAGTCAGGGCAGGAGCAGACAGAATAAAAGATGGGGCAACGAGACCAGTTCAGAATCAAGCGGCGCTTGACAGAGCTGGTCTTTTTATATTTTCGCATGCAGCGTGATTTGTCGCCCAAGCTATGGTCTGGTTGAACTTTTTACGTAAAAATGATATAGTGGACAACAGAACTGATACATTTATAAAATGAATGGGAAGCATACAGATGAAGCAATATATTAACATAGCGATCTGCGATGATGAAGAGAGGCAGCGTCACTATCTAAAGGGGTTGACCGAAGCATGGGCCGGACAAGGCGGATATGAGATTCAGATCACTGAGTTTCCCAGCGCAGAAGCCTTTTGGTTTCAATACGCGGAGCGCAAGGATTATCATATTTTGCTGCTCGATATTGAGATGCCCCATATGAATGGAGTGGAGCTGGCACAGCAAATCCGTGCCGGCAATGAAACGCTGCAGATTATTTTTATCACAGGCTTCCCGGATTATATGCAGCAGGGATATGACGTGGCGGCGCTGCATTATCTGATGAAACCGGTTGGTGCTGAAAAACTGGCGGAAGTACTCACGCGGGCGGTCAGGGGGATTGCGCGCAGTCCACGAACATTCTTTTTAGAGAATAAAGGAGAGAGTGTGCGGATAGCGCTGCAGGAGCTTTTGTATATAGAAGCGCTGGCGCATGGCACAGAGCTGGTGCTTGAGAAGGGAGAAGGCGGGCAGAAAAAGATCTTGCGTTTAGAAGCGTCTCTCTCTATTTCTCAGCTAGAAAGCAGACTGCAAAAGGATTTTATACGCTGCCACCGTTCTTATCTGGTCAATCTCAAACGAATAGAACGAATTATCAAAACAGAAATCGTATTGGATACACAGGAGCGCATACCATTGTCACGCCGCCGCTATGCAGCAGTGAATCAGGCTTTTATTGCATATTATACAAAGGAGGAACCATGAATCCGTTTGCCAGATGGCTTGACCGTCGGTTTGCTGCCATGCAGGAAAATCTTATGAGCCGCCATTATGACGAGGTACAAAACATCTATCAAACGATGCGCGGCTGGCGGCATGATTATCATAATCACATTCAAACCATGTTAGCGCTTTTAAAGGCCCAGGAACAGGATACCGGCACAGCCGGAAAAGGAGCGTCGTTTGCTGAGGCGGCCAAGCCGCTCAAAGACTATCTGCTGAGTCTCAATGATGATCTGAGGCAGGTAGATACCGTGATTAAAACCGGTAATATTATGATCGACGCAATCCTAAATAGTAAGCTTTCGCTGATTCAAAAAAAGGGCATTGAGGTAAATGCCAAAGCCGTGGTACCGCATAGCGTAGCCATATCAGAAATTGACCTGTGCAATATTCTTGGCAATCTTTTGGATAACGCGATGGAGGCCTGTTTGAGGCAGATGCCGGAGCAAAAACGGTTTATCCGGGTGTATATTGGGATATTAAAAAAGCAATTATATATATCGGTATCAAATTCAATGGGAAAACAGGTTAAACGAAGCGGGGGACGGTTTTTGACTCATAAGCAGGGTATGCATGGGTTTGGCCTGATCCGGATTGATCAGACGGTAAAAAAATATGGCGGATATATCAATCGCAAGCAGGAAGAAGGCGTTTTTGTTACTGAGATATTGCTGCCGCAGTCAGAAATAAAAGAGTGAAAACCATTCATGCGAAAAATGCACCATTCGTGCAGAAAAGGGACTTGGGGTCCCTTTTTTATATATACTTTATACCGAAGCGCTTTGTATAAGC
>CANOUM010000007.1 GCA_947570515.1 uncultured Clostridia bacterium | reverse complement strand
CAAATGGAAATACAACGATTCGCATACAAGTTGAGAATCAGAGTTACACCACAAGTAGTTTGCCGATAGAAAATGCCAGTGAAAGCAAAGTATCATTTCATTGGTTTGGATGATCATAAAAGGGGCTGACAGGGCGCGCGAGCGCTTTGTCAGCCATATCCATATATAATCAAGTATAAGGTAAGGAAGGGATCGAGATGGCAGCCAAAAGAAAAAAACGCGCGCAGGGTTCAAAAGCACGAATGGGACGCCTGCTTTTTATTTTATGTTTGACCGTTAGTTTGTTGGGAGCAGTGTTTTTGCGTGTGATTTATATTAAAAATGTACACGGAGAAGAATATCAGCAGCGAGCGCAGCAGCAGCAAATTGAATCGACGGATGTGACGATTCCGGCGCTGCGCGGCAGCATCGTTGACCGCAATGGTAATGTGCTGGCAGAAAGCGCCAGGGTATACAATGTGATTCTGGATTGTCAGGTTTTGATCGAAGCAAAAGAATCGTTGCAGATTAGCACGATTGAGCTTCTGATGAGTACGCTCAAGCTGGAAAAGGAAGAGACGATTCGCCAGTATATGACAGAGGCTTATAAAGAGTACCGCTATCTTAAACTGGACGAAGGAAAAGGAATTTCCGTTGCGCAGATGGAGGAGCTGCAAAAAGGAATCGATGATGGCAAGATTGTAGGTGTTTGGTTTGAAGAGGATGAAAACCGGCAGTATATCAATAATTCACTGGCAGCTCATGTCATCGGATTTAACGGTACCTATGGCGTAGAGCAGTATTATGATGAATATCTAAAAGGCGTAGAAGGAAGAAAGATGGTAGTAGCCGGCAATGGCAGCAGCTTTGTCGAGGAATATATTGCCGCTGAAAATGGAAAAAATTTAACGCTTACCATTGATTCTAAGGTACAGTATTATATGGAGCAGATTTTACAGCAGGGCGTAGTGAGTACAAATGCCCTAAAAGGCTGCGCTATTTGTATGAACCCTAAAACGGGAGAAATATACGGTATGGTGATCATGCCCACCTTTAATTTGAATAATAACGTCGAGCTTTTTGGACTTTCTGATAAATATAAGGAAAAAAATCCGGATAAAAAAGCCGCTGATTATTACAGTGCTGTGTGGACAAACTATGCGATCAGCAGTACTTACGAGCCCGGATCTACCTTTAAGCCGATGTTCGCCAGTGCTGCTCTGAATGAAGCTGTGATTGGCGTACAGGATACCATCGTCTGCGGCGGCCGGTATGATGTCTATGATGCGGAGGTGCAGTGCGCCGGCAGAGAGGCACATGGAACAGAAACCGTGGCTGACATTATTCGTAATTCCTGTAATGTCGGTATGACCAAGATCAGTGAGATGCTCAAAACCAGTAAATGGCTGCAGTATCAGGAGGCCTATGGATTTGCACAGAAAACAGGGATCGATCTGGTTGGTGAAGCCGGCGATTCATTGGATCTCATTTATATCAGTGAAGAGCAGGCAGCCGCTCGAGGCAGCACGAATGATATGGGACCGTTTGAAAAAGCCACCACTGCATTTGGCCAGGGCTTTCGGATGACGCCGATTCAGTTGATTACCGCGTTTTCTTCTGTTATCAATGGAGGAGAGTATTTAAAGCCGTATGTGGTGAGTCAGGTAAGCGGCGATAACGGCAATATTGTTGAGATGCAGTCAAAGGAAGTGCTGCGCTATACAGTTTCAGAAGAGGTGTCAAAGGCCATGCGGCAATATATGTACGGTACGGTTAGTGCCGGTACCGGTATTGCAGCACAGGTGGCCGGATATGAGATTGGCGGCAAGACGGGTACCGCTGAGAAAATTAACGATGATGGTACCTATGAAGAAGATAAATATGTGGTATCCTTTATTGGATTTACGCCGGTAGAGGATCCGGAGGTGGTACTACTGGTTATTTTGGATGAGACAGATAGAAATACCAGTGCAGAGGCCGCGAACTTGGCGTCTCAGATGTTTGAAAAAATTTTGCCTGCACTGGGACTTTACCCGGATGCATCTGTGAATCAGCATGTGCCGTCCCCAAATGCCAATAACAGCGGAATTGATATTGGAGCGTCGGAGCCGACGTCCGCGCAGGATTCTGACAGTTCACAGGACTCGGCGGATCCTGAGGATTCTGATGATCCAAACAGCGAAGAAGGGACGGGCGGCGAAGCCGAATGAGCAGATCCTGATAAGCTGTCATAAGTAGCTTCTCTTATAGCATATCCTATCAATAAAAGGAAACAAGAGGAGCTGCTTTTGAATAGTCAATATGTAAATGGAGTGTATCGAACCCGCATGAGGATTTTGGCGTGCATTTTATGTGCATCGCTGGCAGTGCTTACCATTCGGGTTGCCTATATTGAGCTGGTTCGCGGTGATTATCTGGAAGAGATGGCAGATGAACTGCACAATCGCGAACGTACGCTGGAATCAAAGCGGGGAGACATTGTCGATCGAAACGGCACAGTGCTGGCAACCAGCGGCTCCATCTGCAGAGTCAGCGTAGTACATAACCAGATTCAGGATGAAGAACAGGTAGCCAAAAAGCTTTCTGATATCTTGGGTTTGGAGTATGAGAAGGTATTAGAAAAGGTGCAGAAAAAGGTAGCCCTGCAGATCATCAAAAATCAGGTCAGTACAGAAGAGGCCAACCAGATTCGGTCAGAAAATTTAAAAGGTGTTATCATCGACGAGAATTATGATCGATACTATCCATATGGCAGCATGGCTGCCCAAACCATTGGATTTGTTGGTTCGGACAATCAAGGCGTGGTCGGATTAGAAGTTGCGTATGATCAGTATCTGCAAGGATTAGACGGCCGGATTCTCAGTTTGACCGATGCAAGGGGGATTACACTGGAGGATATTGGAGAAAAACTGGAAGAAGGCGCAGAAGGGCATGTACTGCAGACGACGCTGGATGTCAGGCTGCAGCAGTATGCAGAGCAGCTGATCGAAAAAGCCGTTACGCAAAAAAATGCGAAAAAGGGTGCGCTGATTGCCATGAATCCACAAAATGGCGAAATTTATGCCATGGCGCTGTATCCCAGCTATGATCTGAACGATCCGTTCAGTATTCAGGAGGAGGCGCTGATACAGCAATGGGAGAGCATGGACGAAAGCCAGCAGATGGACGCCCTCAATCAGATGTGGCGAAACTGGTGTATCAACGATACCTATGAACCGGGGTCAACATTTAAGATTGTAACGGCGTCAGCAGCTTTGGAAGAGGCGATTGTCGGTCTGGACGAAACGTTTCATTGTGGAGGCAGTCTGGTGGTAGCCGATAGAAAAATCCGATGTCATAAGGCTGGCGGTCATGGAACGGTTACATTTTTGCAAGGAATACAGGAATCGTGTAACCCTGTATTTATGACGCTGGCCCTGCGTCTGGGAGCTGATCGTTTTTATGAATATCTAAAAGTATTTCAATTTGATCAGAAGACAGGAATTGATGTGCCGGGAGAGGCAAGCGGCATTATGCATAAGCCTGAAAATGTGGGACCGGTAGAGCTGGCCACGATGGGCTTTGGACAGTCGCTTACGATTACGCCTATCCAGCTTCTGAGAGCGGGTGCCGCCATTGTGAATGGGGGCAATCTGATTACGCCGCATTTTGGAAAAGCAATCCTAAATGAAAGCGGCGAGGTGCTGAAGGAATTGAGCTATGAAACAGAGGAACAGGCCATTTCAGCGCAGACGTCTGAAACGATGCGGCTGGCTTTGGAAACGGTTGTTTCAGAAGGGGGAGGTAAGAAAGCCTCGATCCCCGGCTATCGCATCGGCGGCAAGACGGCTACCAGTCAGAAGCTGCCCAGAAGCGCGCATCAATATATTTCGTCATTTTTGGGCTTTGCCCCGGTGGAAGATCCGCAGATCATGGTGCTGTGTCTGGTGGATGAGCCACAGGGAATTTATTATGGCGGCACGGTGTGCGCGCCGATTGTAAAAGAATTTTTGGAAAATGCACTTCCTTATCTGGGGATAGAAGCGGATTATAGTCTGGTGGATGAAAATTCGGAGCCGGAATGGGGAGAAGAGCCGATCGGCCCGGTGGGATCTGTGGCTGCGCCGGATGTGATGGGGATGAGCTTTCAGGAGGCTAAAAAGGCGGCAGATGAGCTGGAGCTAACGCTGGAGGCGCTTGGAAGCGGAGAGGTCGTTGCCGAGCAGTTTCCGCAGGCGGGTGAGGAGATTCGCAAAGGAACTAAGCTGATTGTATATTTGAAAGGAGAGAATACGAATGACGATAGAGAAGCTGATGGAGAAGATTGAATATCAGGTTTTGCAGGAGGGGGATATGCAGGCCGAGGTTACGTCACTGGTGTATGATTCGCGTAAGGTGACGGCGGGGGCTTGTTTTGCCTGTGAAACAGGGCTGGTATTTGATGGGACGAATTTTCTGGAGGCGGCAAGAGCAGGGGGAGCGGTGCTGGCGATTATGGAAAAAAAGCCTGCACAATATCCTGAGGGACTGACGATGCTGCTTGTTCCGAATATGATGAAGGCTACGGCGCTGATGGCGGCAAACTTTTATCCGCAGGTGCTCGAAAAGGTGATGCTCATCGGCATGACGGGAACAAATGGAAAAACAACAACCAGTACGCTGATGCATCATATTTTTATGGAAAACGGGCTGGCATGCGGATTGATCGGAACGAATGAGAATCGAATCGGACAAGAGACGATACCAGCCGTGCATACCACGCCGTATGCGTTTGATTTGTATGCGCTTTTTGAGAAAATGCATGAAGCTAAAATGGACAGAGTTGTTATGGAAGTGTCTTCTCATGCGTTAGCACAGTATCGTGTGGAGGGCGTGCGGTATCAGATTGGGATGTTTACAAATCTGTCACAGGATCATCTGGATTACCATAAGACGATGGAGGCTTATCTGGCGGCAAAATGCCGTTTGTTTGAGCAATGCGATGTGGGGCTTATCAATGGGGATGATCCTGCAGCAGAGGTGATTCTCGGCACGGGCGCGTGTCCGTTTGTGACATATGGCCTGCAGCCACGGGATGAGTATCGGGCAGAAAATGTACAGATGAGTGAAACCGGTTTGCAGTATGATTGGTATTATGGCCGAGAAAAGTTGGGGCACATTGCATATCCGGTTCCGGGAAAATTTAATGTATATAATACGCTGGCAGCAGCGAGTGCCTGCCATATGGCAGGGCTGGAGCCTGCTGTGATTGTAAGAGCTTTAGCGACGCAGGAGGGAATTGTGAGCGGTCGTTTTCAGACCTTTCATGCGCAGGATGGACTAACGGCGATCGTAGATTATGCGCATACGCCTGACGGTCTGGCAAAGGTGCTCGAAACGGCGGCCGAGTTTGCAAAAGGAAAGATCATTACCGTGTTTGGCTGCGGGGGTGACAGGGATCCTAAAAAGCGACCGGTGATGGGAGAGATTGCAGGAAAATTAAGTCAGTATTGTGTGATCACCTCTGATAATCCACGGACGGAAGATCCGGAAGCGATCATTGACCAGGTGGAACAGGGAATGAAAAAAACAGGATGCGCCTATGAGAGAGTGGCTGACCGTAGAGAGGCAATTGCCAGAGCGATTGCGATTGCAGAGCCAGAAGATGTGGTCATGATTGCCGGCAAAGGGCATGAGGATTATCAGATCATCGGCAGAGAAAAAATCCATCTGGATGACAGAGAAGAAGTGAAAAAGGCTTTAAATAGCCGATAATGGAGCAGGGCCAAGGAGGAAAGCATGGAAAACATCACCATTAAGCAGCTGATACAGGCAACAGATGCTGAGCTAAGAGGCAGCGCTGAGGGGAGTATAGAGGAGATTGTACGGGATTCGCGTGAGGTGAGGCAGGGCAGTTTGTTTGTGGCGATTGCCGGAGAGAATGTGGATGGGCACCGCTTTATTGCAGCTGCATGGGAGCGCGGGGCAAAGGCCGTGCTTTCACAACAGATCGTTTCCGTGCCGGAGGGATGCAGCCTTCTTATTGTACAGGATACGCTTAAAGCGTTAGGAAAAATTGCCGCATATTATAGAAGCTTGTTTTCATTGCCGGTGGTTGCGGTTACCGGAAGCGTAGGAAAAACATCCTGTAAGGATATGGTGGCGGCGGCGCTTTCCGGGGGCCGGCGCACGGTGAAAACGGAGGCCAATTTTAATAATCATATTGGTGTTCCGCTGACGCTTTTCGGATTGAATCATGAGGCGCAGGCAGCAGTTGTCGAGATGGGTATGAACCATTTTGGAGAAATTGATTATGTTGCGCAGATGGCGAAGCCGGACTATGGTATCATTACCAATATCGGGATGTCACATGTGGAGAATTTGGGGAGTCAGGAAGGAATCCTACAGGCTAAGCTCGAACTTTTGCCCCATATTCAGGGAGAAGGACCGGTCTTTTTAAATGGCGATGATCCCTTATTGTATGGCCTCAAAGGAAAACTTGATAAAAAAGTTGAGTATTTTGGCTATCAGGAGCATAATCAGGCGAGGGTGCTTTCTGTGGAGCTTACGGAAAAGGCGCATCTGAAGCTGGGGCTTTCATATCAGGGAGAACGATATGATTTTGTTCTCCGTACAATGGGACGGCATATGGCTTATAATGCACTGCCGGCTATCATGGCAGCAGTGCATATCGGACTTTCTAAAGAAGAAATTCTTCGGGGACTCGCCGGATATATTCCTACGCCTCATCGGCTGGAAGCCATAGACGCTTCACAATACCTCCTGATTGACGATACATATAATGCAAGTCCGGCGTCTATGTGCAGTGCGCTGGAGGCGATGGACAGCATTCCGTCAAAGCGGCGCCGGGTGGCGATTCTGGGTGATATGTTTGAACTGGGTGATTATGCAGAAGAAGGACACAAAGAGGTGGGCAGATATGTGGCCGATCAATCGAAAGCAGAGGTGCTGATCTGCTGCGGAGAGGCAGCCGGCTGGATTTATGAAGCGGCTCAGCGCCGAAAAGGGCTGGAGTGTTATTATTTTAAGAACGTACCCGAGATGGAAAAAAATCTTTTTACTATTCTAAAAAAAGATGATATAATACTGCTCAAGGCTTCGCACGGCATGGGATTTACAGCTGTGTGTGAAAAGCTGCTGCAATATGAAGAATCATAACGGACGACTGATAAATGGAGGAACTTAAAAATGACGATGGAAACGGCGATTTTTCCTGCGCTGATTGCATTTGTGATGGAGCTGATCTTATGTCCTGTTCTCATACCGCTGCTGAGCAGGCTGAAATTCGGTCAATATATCCGGGAGGAAGGACCGAAATCCCATAAAAAGAAGGCAGGAACGCCCACCATGGGCGGAATTGCAATCATTCTCAGTATGATTATTGGCTGTGTGTTTTTCGCCGGAAAATATCCGGCAGTTTTGCCTGTGCTTCTGGTGACGATTGCCTTTGGGTTAATTGGGTTGGCGGATGATTTTATTAAAGTGGTGATGAAACATAATGAAGGGCTTAAGCCTTTGCAGAAATTTATTTTGCAGATTTTGGTTTCATCGGCTTTTGCCTTTTATCTGTATGCCAATGATTTTTCTACCACACTTACCTTTCATATTTTAGGCGGTGCGCAGTTAGATCTTGGATGGTTGTTCTATCCCTTTGTTGTGTTTGCTATGGTTGCCATGACAAACGGAACCAATTTTACAGATGGACTGGATGGCTTAGCAGCGAGTGTAACAGTGATAGTTGCTACATTTTTTGCCATTACAGCATGGGGAAAAGGCAGCAACACGCTGCCGGCAGCTTCTGCAGCGGCAGGCAGCCTATTAGGTTTTTTATTGTTTAATACGTATCCCGCAAAGGTTTTTATGGGAGATACCGGTTCGCTGGCGCTGGGCGGATTTGTTACAGCGATTGCTTTTGTGCTGGAGATGCCGATGATTCTTTTAATAGTAGGCTTTGTCTATGTGGCTGAGGTTGTATCGGTTATGCTGCAGGTGGGATATTTTAAGGCAACGCATGGAAAGCGTTTGTTTCGAATGGCGCCGATTCATCATCATTTTGAGATGGGCGGATGGCCTGAGACTAAGGTGGTCGCCGTATTTTCAATCGTTACGGCAATTTTGTGCCTGGCAGCTATGCTGCTCGTATAAAAGATAGAAAGGCAAAGCGGAGGAAGGTATGGAACTGAAAGAGAAGCAGGTGATGGTGGTCGGCCTTGCTAAAAGCGGAATTGAGGCGGCAAAGCTATGTTTGCGTCAGGGGGCCTGCGTTACGGTATATGATGGAAAGACGGCAGCAGATTTGCAGAAGCAGTTAGAAGAGCTGAAAAACGAAGAGCTTCAATATATTTTAGGGAGACAGCCGGAAGAAGAGGAGCTTTCTCGTATGGATTATATGGTGCTCAGTCCCGGCGTGCCTACAGATCTTGCCTTTATTCAAAGAGGAAAAGAATTGGGCATAACCGTTTGCGGAGAAATTGAGCTGGCGGCTCAGTTTTGCCATAATGAAATCATCGGCATTACCGGAACGAACGGAAAGACAACCACGACAACGCTCGTGGGGCAGATCATACAGGCGTATGCCCCGGGGTCACTCGTAGCAGGCAATATCGGCACGCCATTTTCTGCTTTAGCGGAAAGCGCGAAAGAAAAGACATATACCACTATTGAACTTTCCAGTTTTCAGTTGGAAAGTATCTTGGAATTCCATCCTCATATAGCCGCAATATTAAATTTTACACCAGATCATTTGGACCGGCATAAAACCTTTGAAAAATATGTGGAGGCAAAATGCCGTATTTATGAAAATCAGACGACTGGTGATTTTTGTATTTTCAATTATGACGATCCGCTGTGCAGAGAAAAGGCGGAGCAGCTATCAAAGAGAGAGAACGCACCGACAATTGCTTATTTTAGTCATCAAACGCCAACAAAGAGCGGTATATGGGCCGAAGGCGATCAGATGATGGCAGATATACAGGGCAGTCCGATGGTGCTGGCACAATTTTCAAAACTGCAGATATTGGGAGCCCATAATGAAGAAAATGCAATGGCAGCGGCGCTCTGCTGCCTTAAAGCCGGCGTATCGGTTTCGATGATCACAGAAGGGCTCTATGCATTTAAAGGTGTGGCGCATCGAATTGAACCGGTCGGAAATGTCAACGGTGTTGCGTATTATAATGATTCCAAGGCGACAAATCCCGATGCTGCTATAAAAGGACTTCTGGCCATGCGCACGCCTAAGACCGTGTTGATTGGCGGGGGATATGACAAGGGAACGCCGTATGATGAGTGGTGCCGGTTATTTTCAGGACGAGTGCGTCATCTTATTTTAATTGGAGCTACCCGTCAGGATATTTATGACTGTGCCGTGCGCTGCGGGTATCCGGCCGATCAGATTGAGATGGCAGACACTTTTGAAGAAGCGGTGCAAAAAGCAGCGCAGAGCGCAAAGAAAGGAGACAGCGTCCTGCTGTCACCTGCGTGCGCCAGCTGGGGAATGTTTAAAAATTATGAGGAGCGGGGAGACATTTTCCGTGAATTGGTTCAAAATATGCAGTAAATGTAGGAGGTGACAGATTTGGCGAGGAAAACAAAAAGAAAACAAGTGGCGAGAACAACTGTCAACACACAGAGAAATACGCGTTCTTTGCAGTCGGATGATTTTAAATCCGCACCTTCAGCCAGAGATTATACATTCACCTCTTTTTATGAGGAAGAGGATTCTTATACGAGGGCAGAGGCAGCAAGAAACGCAAAAAGAAAACCTGCTAATCAGCCGGTGAGAGGCAGACGAAGCGGTGTTTTAATACAGGAAAAGAAAAAAACAAAGAGCAAGGGATTTGCACTGCCCAAAAGAGAAGAAAGTGATTTTACGATCATCGCATGCGTGGTCATGCTTTCTTTCATCGGCTTGATTATGGTAACCAGCTCCAGCTATTATTACGCTTATACGCAAATGGACGACAGCATGCATTTTTTTCGCCGTCAGTTTATTTGGCTGGGAGTCGGTACAGTGGCTATGATTTTTGCCATCAAGTTTCCGCTTTCAATTTTAAAACGATTTGCCAAGGTTAGTTATATCGCCAGTGTATTTTTTAGTTTTATTGTGTTATTTGTGGGTAACTCAGTCAATGGCTCTACGCGGTGGCTGGGCGTAGGAAGTCTGAGCTTCCAGCCGGCGGAGCTGGCGAAGATCGGAGTGGCTCTTTATATGGCGGTGTTAGTTGAAGAGCATCAAAAGGATATTACACAGGCCAAGGTGTTTGGCAAGCTGTTTGCCATTTTATGTGTGCCCACAGCGCTGGTCGCATATCAAAATCTCTCCAGCGGCATCATTATTGCCTGTATTGGTGTGATTATTATGTTTGTCGGCGGCGCTAGATGGAAGCATTTTTTCTGTATTGTAGGACCCATGGCCGCCGTGGTTGTTCTGGCCGTTGTCCTGCCTATGATTATTCCGGTCGAGAGCTTGCCGGGCCCATTGCAGGGATTTATGAAAGAATTTTTATATCGAACAGAGCGAGTTCAGGCATGGCTGGATCCTTTTGCCTATGCACAGGATTCCGGTTATCAAACAATTCAGTCACTGTATGCGGTGGCTTCCGGCGGCTTTTTTGGCCGTGGCCTTGGACAGAGTATTCAAAAACTTGGATTTATTCCGGAAGCACATAATGATATTATTTTTTCTATTATTTGTGAGGAGCTTGGCCTTTTTGGCGCCGGTATTGTCATTGTGCTTTTTATGATTTTTACCTGGCATGGTATTAAAATCAGTTTATTTGCGCCTAATAAGTTTACCGCCCTTCTTTCTGCCGGCATTGTAGGACAGATTGCGATGCAGGCGATTTTGAATATCGCAGTTAATACAAATAGTATTCCCGCAACCGGAATATCGCTGCCGTTTATTAGTTATGGCGGATCTTCCATGTTGTTTCTGATGATTAGCGTAGGGATTTTGCTTAATATCTCCGGATATACAAGAAGGGCCTCAGCCGCTTAAAAAATTGAACGATTTTGCTGCAAATGTGGTACCAATATTGCTTCATTGTAATATCATAAAGTAGAAAGAGTATTGACAGGCGGAGATGACGATGAGGTATATTGAAATAGAGGGCGGCCGTCCGCTGCAGGGAGAAATTGCGATACAAGGTTCTAAAAATGCGGCGCTTCCTATGATGGCAGCTGCACTGCTGACCAATCAGCCCGTTTTGATCAGGCGCTGTCCTGATATTGAAGATGTGCGTGTAATGTGTGAGCTTTTGCAGCATATGGGTGCGCAGATTATACGGAAAAAAGATTCCGTGCGGATTCAGATGCGGCAAATTCAAAATACGGTATTACCGAAAGCGCTTGTACAGAAAATGCGCTCCTCCATTATGCTGTTAGGGCCGCTTTTGGCTAGAGCAGGCAGGGCAGAGATGACATTTCCGGGAGGATGTGTAATCGGAAGCCGTCCGATTGATCTGCATCTTACCGCTTTACAGCAAAGAGGTTTCTTGATCGAAGAGAAAGAAGGATGCCTAATTGGAAGAAAAAAGGCAGACCAGACAGATCAGGTGTGCCGGATTCATTTAAGATTTCCCAGTGTGGGAGCAACAGAAAACATTTTGATGAATGCGGTACTTGGCAGTGGGCAGACTATTTTGTCGGGAGCTGCGACAGAGCCGGAGGTAACAGCGCTGGCTATGATGCTGCGGCAGATGGGGGCAAGAATTGAGGGTATTGGCTCTCAGCAGCTTACCATTCAAGCGGTACCTTATCTTCATGGCACTCAAATAAGCGTGATGGGAGATCGCATTGTAGCGGGAACATATCTGCTGGCGGCTGCAGCGACCAAAGGAGATGTCTGGCTGCACGGTGTCAGAGCTCAGGATAATCGGGCACTTCTACATGTTTTAGAAGAGATGGGCTGTGAAACGGAGGATCATGAAAAGCAGGAATGGATCCATTTGAAAGCACCAGCGGTTTTGAAGCCGGTTAGCGTGAGAACAGCTCCGTATCCTGGGTTTGCGACGGATCTGCAGGCGATGCTGACGGTTGTGATGACGCAAGCAGAAGGCGTTAGCCATATTGAAGAAACAATTTTTGAAAATCGGTTTCGTCATGTAGAAGCGATGCGTAGAATTGGCGCCAGAATTCAGGTGCAGAAGACATCAGCGGCGATTCATGGAGCTACAAGACTTCAATCAGCTGTGTTATGGGCGACTGATTTGCGGGCCGGCGCTGCGATGGTGCTGGCCGGACTTTGCGTAGATGGCTGCACGCAGATTCGGGAGCTTTCGCATATTGAACGAGGATATGAAGATATTGTAAGGGATTTTCGGCAGCTGGGGGCTGTCATATCTCTGAAAAGTGACGAATGAAGAAAGAAGAAAAGGGGAAACTATGGCAAGGGTACTCAAAATACAAAATGGCTATCAACCTCCAAAAAGAAGCAGAAAAAAGCTATGGCTTATCATAGCTGCGCTGGTGCTGTTTATTTTGTTAATTTTAAATAGCAGCATTTTCTCTCTTAAACACGTAGAAATTGAAGGAAATACACGTGTTAGCGATGAGAAAATTTTGGAAGATCTTGAGCTGGAAATGGGTACCAATTTATTTCGGTATATGCTGACACATTTAAACGCAGAGCCTAAAGTAGACCCAAGACTGAGCGCGGTGGATATTTATTTTTCATGGCCCAATACGATCAAAATTAAAGTCGATGAAAGCATGACAATTGGATATGTATATTTTCAAGGAACCTATCTTTGTATTGACCGAAAGGGACATGTGGCTACCAGTACGTACACGCTGGATGAGGATCTTCCAATCATTAAAGGGATTGAAGTAGGTAGTTTTTCACTGGGAGAGTCTTTAGATACGAAAGATACACAGCGGTATGAAGCAGTTGTCAGCGTATGCGCTATTTTGCGAAAGCATGATCTCAATGTAGCCGTTGCAGAGGTGAATGTCAGAAATCTGGACGATATTGTGCTATACACGGATAAGCTGGAAATTCATTGCGGCGGTATGAACGAGATGGAGCAAAAGATCGGTGTGATCGGCAGCATCTTGGAAAAGCCGGAAGTTCCGGCAGGAATTTTGCATATAGAAGATCTGGACCAACAAGTATATATTGAACCCAAAATCAAGCCCGGTCAGACGCAGCAGTAACCGGGCTTGGCTATTTATTTTATGACAGGAAAAGGCGATTTTGAAAACATTATGTAAAAATCAGCAGAAAGCGCTTGATTTTTTAGATAAAAACGATTATGATATAGCTAATTATACTCCCGAATTGATGTATAGAAGAGAGTGCAGCGGGGGAGCAGCTGAGAAGGAGAACAAGGAATGTTGGAGTTTAATGATATGGCGAATGATCAGGCGAGTGCCAAAATAAAAGTTGTCGGCGTGGGCGGCGGCGGAAACAATGCTGTGGAAAGAATGATTGAAGACGGATTAGAAGGCGCCGAATTTTTGATTATTAATACAGATAAGCAGGTTCTGTCCAGAGGTAAGGCAGAGACCAAATTATTGATTGGTGAAAAGCTGACCAGAGGATTAGGCGCCGGTGCCAATCCTGAAATCGGTCAGAAAGCGGCAATGGAGAGTGAAGAGGCTATTCGCAAAGCTATTGAAGGCAGCGATATGGTTTTTGTAACTGCCGGCATGGGCGGTGGAACCGGTACCGGAGCGGCTCCCGTTGTTGCGGGAATTGCAAAAAAAATGGGGATTTTAACGGTTGGTGTTGTGACCAAGCCGTTCCGTTTTGAAGGTGCCAAAAAGATGCGTTCTGCGCTGGGCGGGATTGAACAGCTGGGACAAAATGTAGATACGTTAATTACCATTTCCAATGATCGTTTATTGGATGTCGCAGATAAAAAGACAACGATGATCGAAGCCTTCCATATGGCAGACGAGGTACTGCGTCAAGGCGTACAGGGAATTTCAGATTTGATCTACCGTCCCGGTTTGATCAATTTGGACTTTGCTGATGTGCGTACCATCATGCATGATAAAGGTTTAGCTCATATGGGAATCGGCCGTGCCTCCGGAGAGGACAAGTCCAGAAAAGCAGCAGAGGCAGCTATTTCCTCACCGCTTCTGGATACCAGTATTGAAGGAGCAAAGGGATTACTGGTCAACGTATGCGGCGGTCCTGATATGACTTTGTATGAGTTTGATGCAGTTTCCGATATTATCAATGGCTTGGCTGATCCGGAAGCAGAGATTATTGTAGGTACCTCCACGGATGAATCTCTGGAGGATGAGATTATCGTAACCGTTATTGCTACCGATTTTGGGGCGCATAAGGAAGCGAGTGCTAAGCCGGATGATGAAGAGCATGCCGTAGAGATTACGTCCAGTGATTTTAAACCGGCAAAGCCGGAAGTCGTACAGTCTTCTCCCGAAACACAGCATTCTTCGTATTCGTCAGGGTACTCTTCCTATCAGGATGTCGACAATCGACCGGTGTCACCGGAACGGGACGCTGATAGTGAAATGGATGTACCGATTGATATTCCGGGATTTTTGCAAAGAAGAAAGAAAAGATAACGATGATAAAAGAAAAGCAGCTTGTCAGATATACTCTGGCGGGCTGCTTTTTTGTTGTAAAAAAATAACCTTTGGCTTCCAATAAATGACAAATTAATTGAGAGGCTTGTGTTATGATGGCGTTAGTCGAGAGATGGAGGTGAAGCGTGTATATTGATATTTATTTTATCGGCAATTGGATTCTGGACAGTTGGATCTTGGGCTGTGTGAGTAAAAACTATGGAATACGAAAGATAAGAGTCTGCCTTTCAGCGGCTGCCGGGGCATTGGGAGCGTGTTTATGGCAGTTGGGAGAGTTTTCTGAAGTGTTTGGTCCGGTAGCGGCGCTTCCCTTATCAGCGCTGATGCTGTTTCTCTGCATTGGACAGAGACCGATAGAGCAATGGCTACAGGCTTTTTTTAAGTTATATATATATAGCTTTTTTATGGCGGGGCTGATCCCCATTGCGGGACAATATATTTCTTTGTGGATTGGGTCGGTAGCGGTAGCGTATATGGCGCTTAAGGCAGCCATTTATCTGATAGAGAAAAAACAAGAAACCGAAATGAGTATACAGATTGAAATGGGAGAAACGGTATGGACATTAAAAGCTTTGGTAGATAGCGGAAATTTATTGCGGGAACCGGTGCGGGGACAGCCGGTAATCATTGTGAAGGCATCTGTTTTTGACTCTGGGCTGCAGGCAAGCTGGCCAATTCCCTATCAAACCGTTCAGGGAGAAGGAATTATGTTTGGGTTTTGGCCGCAGAAGATCCGAATTGCAAAGAGGTGTTATAAGGAAAATGAAGTCATGATAGGGGTATCTGAAAAATGGGATGCTCAAGAATATGATGCATTGATCCCCGAAATTTTATTAAAGTGAGGAAGATAAGATGTGGAAAGCAATATGGAACTGGATTCAGAGAAAAATCGGCAAAAAGAAAGAAATAGGCGTATATTACATAGGAGGCAGCGAGGTTCTGCCGGCGCCCATGACGGCTGACAAAGAAAAATATTGGCTGGAACATTTAAAAGAAGGAGATCCGCTTGCAAAACAAGCTAAGGATATGCTGATCACGCATAATCTGCGGCTTGTCGTATATATTGCCAAAAAATTTGAAAATACAGGCATCATGGTGGAAGATCTGATTTCGATTGGAACGATCGGTTTGATGAAAGGAGTGAATACGTTTAATCCGGAAAAAAATATTAAACTGGCGACCTATGCATCACGCTGTATTGAAAATGAGATTTTGATGTATCTCCGGCGCAATCAAAAAACGCGCTCGGAGGTGTCGATCGATGAGCCGCTCAACATGGACGTAGATGGTAATGAACTGCTTCTTTCCGATATATTAGGAACGGATAATGATGTGATTTCCAGAGGACTGGAGGATGAGATTGATCGTCAGCTGCTGAAGGAGGCTATGAAGATTTTAGGTGGCCGAGAGAAGAAAATTGTACAGCTGCGATTTGGATTAGAGGGGGATGGAGAAGAAAAGACGCAGAAAGAGGTGGCGGATATGATGGGGATTTCGCAGTCCTATATTTCGCGGTTGGAAAAAAAGATTATGAAACGGCTATATAAAGAAATGAAGCGATTATTATAGATATTTTCTCATTTGCTTCAAAGCATTTTTTTCAATACGCGATACCTGAGCCTGACTAATACCGATTTCAGAAGAAACCTCCATTTGCGTATGCCCTTGAAAGAAACGCAGGTTTAAGATTTTTTGTTCGCGTTCAGAAAGTTTTTCCATGGCCTCATTGATAGAAAGGTTTTGCAGCCACTGCTCGTGGCTGCTTTTTTCATCTTGGATTTGATCCATCACATATAAAGCATCGCCATCTTCGTGAAACACAGGTTCATATAAGGAAATAGGATCTTGAATGGCGTCGAGAGCCAAAACAACGTCTTCTTTTGGAAGATCCATTTCTTTAGCAATCTCTTCCAGTTTGGGTTCCTGTCCATTTTTTCGGGTCAGCTCTTCGCGAACGCGCAGAGCGCGGTAGGCGGTGTCACGCAGAGAACGGCTCACGCGGATAGAATTATAATCACGTAAAAAACGCCGCAGTTCACCCAGAATCATTGGAACTGCGTAGGTGGAAAATTTGACCTGCTGTGTTAAATCAAAGTTATCCGTGGCTTTAATCAGGCCGATGCATCCTACCTGAAATAAATCATCGGCTTGCTCACCGCGGCCAGTGAAGCGCTGAATGATACTGAGTACCAAGCGTAGATTTCCTTCAATAAAGGTTTGTCTGGCCTGCTCATCTCCTTGTTTGATTTTTTGGAACAGAGCAAGCTTCTCCTCATGAGTGAGTACGGGAAGTTTGGCGGTGTTTACACCGCAGATTTCTACTTTATTCATATGATCAATCCTTTCTGCTTTCTCAAATAGGTCCTTTTGTTTTTCTAAGGATAGCCAGCTTAAAAAGGGTTTATACAAAAAATAAAAAATATCAAAAAGCGGCTTACCCAATCAGAGAAGACATTTTAGCTTGACAATTGTTTCACCGTGCTATAAACTGTAAGTTGACTATTTGTCGACAAATGTGAATATAATGACATTTGAGTTTATGATCAGTTGAGGAGAACAGAATGAAAAAGGCTGTTAAATTTGGGGGGAGCTCGTTGGCAGACGCCGCGCAGTTCCAAAAATGTGCAGATATTATTAAGGCTGACCCGGCCCGCTTATATGTAGTTCCGTCTGCGCCTGGCAAAAGGCATGGAAATGACATAAAAGTGACCGACATGCTTTTTCATTGTTTTGCATTACAGAAAAAGGATCCGGAGCAAGCGATAGAATATTTTGCTCGGATTAAAGAAAGATATGATGAAATCATTCGAGAACTGGGGTTGAACTTTTCTTTAGAAGAAGAGTATCAGACGATTGAAGCCCAAATAAGAGAGGGCTTAAGTGAGGAATATTTGGTTAGCCGGGGCGAATACTTAAGCGCGAAGGTGCTTTCCTGCCTGTTGGAATATCCGTTTGTTGATGCGGCCAGCTGTATTCAATTTGATGACCGGGGCAATTATGATGAGCATGATTCTATGATCGCTTTTCAGGCCTTTCGAGAAGAAGGCTGTTTTGTGCTGCCCGGTTTTTACGGAGCTGGTCCGGAGGGCGAAATCCGTACGTTTTCTCGCGGAGGCAGCGATATTTCCGGAGCTGTAGTTGCAAAGGCCATGGAGGTCGATGTGTATGAGAACTGGACGGATGTAAGCGGATTTCTGGCAGCCGATCCGCGGATTGTTCCCAATCCGCAGCCTATTGAAGAAATCACTTACAGCGAGCTTAGGGAGCTCTCTTATATGGGAGCCAGCGTATTCCATGAGGAGGCCATCTATCCGGCCAGAAGTGCAGGCATTCCGATTAATATTCGCAATACCAATCGTCCTCAGGATGCGGGTTCTGGGATATGTCCGGACGATAAGGCCACAGAAAACCATGCCTATATTACCGGCATTGCCGGTAAGAAAAACTTTATGTCTCTGTCTTTTGAAAAGGATATCGGAGGCGATAAACTGGCCTTTGGACGCAAGGTGCTGCAAGTTTTTGAGGAGGCGCATGTGATGGTGGATCATGTGCCGTCCAGTATTGGCACAATGACAGTAGTGGTGGATGCCAATGAAATGAGCGGCAAGGAAGAGAGCATTTTGCGGCGGATTCGGCATGATATTGATCCGTATCATATTACGGTTGAGCGGGGGCTGGCCTTTATTGCAGTCGTTGGATTTAGGATGAAGGGCGGCGTGGGCGTGACCGCGGGTCTTTTGGCGGCGCTTGCAGAGGAAGGAATCAGCGTTAAAATGGTCATTCAGGGGATTCGCGAGATCAGTCTGATTATCGGAATCGATGAGGAGAATTTTGAAAAGGCGATTAAACGGCTTTATCAGTTTCGACAGGAAGTGCTGTAAACGCTTATATTTCATACATGAAACAGTGATGTAACAGAAATGTTACAATTTATAACGGAATTATTTCGATTCCCTCTGGAACTTTGCAGAAAAATGTGATAAAATAGGACTATGTTAGCCTTGAAAGGGGTATAAAGATGATTTCAAATCAGATTTTGCAGTCAACCATTGACGGATTGAAAGCGATCACCAAAGTGGATATTTCGGTGATGGATATGGAAGGGACGCTGCTTTCTTCTACGGAAGATGTTCGGGATGAGAAAACTTTTCCTTTGGTGCCGGATCTGATCAGCTCCAGGGCTGAAAGTATGTTGGTTCAGGGGTATCAGTTTTTCAAGGTGTATGATGATAATGAAATGGAATATATCATTGCCATCAAAGGGGAAGACGAGGATGCATATAAAGTCGGCAAGATTGCGGCATTTCAGATTCAAGGATTGCTAACGGCTTATAAAGAGCGTTTTGACAAAGACAATTTTATTAAAAATCTGCTGCTGGACAATTTATTGCTGGTGGACATTTATACACGTGCAAAAAAGCTGCACGTGGAAAACAATATTGCGCGCCTTGTTTATTTGATTGAATCTAATAACGATAAGGACACGAATACTTCGGTAATGGATGTGATCCGCGGCATTTATCCGGCTAAGGCAAAGGATTTTATCACGGCAGTGGATGAGAATAATATTATTCTGGTAAAGGATGTCAGCGGTGATTCATCGCGAAGTGCCATTGAGAAAACAGCGCATACGATAGCGGATATGTTGAACAGTGAGGCTATGGGGCGCGTGCGGATTTCAATGGGATCGGTTGTGCATGATCTGAAGGATATTTCCAGATCTTATAAAGAAGCGAAAATTGCGCTGGAAGTCGGCAAGATTTTTTACGAAGATAAATATATGATCAATTACAATCGTTTAGGAATCGGACGTCTTATTTATCAGCTGCCGATTTCGCTTTGCAAGATGTATATTGAAGAGATATTTAAAACGGTTAAAGTCGAAGAGTTTGACGAAGAGACGCTTAATACGATCAACAAATTCTTTGAAAACAGCCTGAACATTTCCGAAACCTCCAGACAGCTGTATATTCACCGCAATACGCTGGTGTACCGGCTGGATAAGCTGCAGAAAACAACGGGCCTGGATATTCGGACTTTTGATGATGCCATCACGTTTAAGATTGCCTTGATGGTTGCAAAATATATGAGTTATATGGAGCAGAGCGGCTATTAACTTTGCTGCTGACGGGTGTGCAATGATAAGAAACTAAAACATAGGAGCGCTAGATGATAGAACTGAAGGATGTCACAAAAGTCTATGATGGAAACGTAACGGGCGTGGATCATCTGGATTTAAAGATTGAAGACGGCGAGTTTGTCTTTCTGGTAGGGGAGAGCGGTTCCGGCAAGAGTACGCTGTTAAAGCTGCTGATGCGGGAGCTTACGCCAACAGAAGGCAGTATTACAATTGACGGAAAAGAGATTACGAAGCTTCGGCGTAAAAAAGTGGCCGAGCTTAGAAGAAATATGGGGATTGTGTTTCAGGATTATCGATTGCTTCCTAAGCGGACTGTATATGAAAATGTAGCCTTTGCTTTGGAAGTCATTGAGATTCCCAGCAGGAAAATTCGGCGGAGTGTACCGGCAGCATTGAACTTGGTGGGGCTCTCTCATAAATCAAAGAATATGCCGAATGAAATTTCCGGCGGTGAACAACAGCGGACAGCGATTGCAAGGGCGATTGTCAATAATCCGCCGTTGGTGCTGGCGGATGAACCGACGGGAAATCTGGATCCACGCAATTCACAGGAAATTATGGAAGTGTTGGATGCCATCAATCGCCGCGGCACGACTGTGATTGTGGCTACGCATGATCGTGCGATTGTGAATGCGATGCAAAAGCGAGTGATTCATTTGGAAAATGGCGTAATCGTCAGAGACTCACAGGAAGGAGGCTATGACGATGAGGCTTAGAACGATGAGGAATTGTGTCAAAGACGGTTTCAAAGGAATTTTTCGAAATGGTCTGATGTCTTTGGCGTCAATCGGCACAATTGCTGCGTGCCTGATTATTTTAGGGATTACATACTGTCTGGTCGTCAATGTACAGCATTTTGCAGATAATTTGGACGGTAATTTAGGAATGGTTGCTTTTCTTAAAGCAGGCGTAACGGAACAGGAAGTTGCAGATCTGCAAAAGAAACTGAGTGACAGACAGGATGTGAGAGACTTTACCTATATTTCCGCAGAGCAGGCATGGAAAGAATTTCAGCAGGAAATGATCGGCGGGGATGAAATCGGTGAGGAGCTCATGGGTGAGCTGGTGAAGGATAATCCGCTGCAGAATTCAGCGAATATTGAAATTTATCCGTTGCGGGCAGAGGATCAGGATGCGATTGTAAACTTTTTAAATCAGGAACCGGCTGTACGAAAGGTCAATTATTCAGCTAATGCATCTCAGGTACTGGCTTCCTTTGGAAAACTGGTTACCTATGTCGGCATGGCGCTGATCGTATTTCTGATTTTTATTGCACTTCTTCTGATTGCTAATACCATCAAGCTGTCGGTATATATTCGGCGCAATGAGATCAGTATTATGAAGTATATCGGTGCGACGGATGGTTTCGTAAAGCTGCCGTTTATTGTAGAAGGAGTTTTTATCGGCTGTTTGGGAGCGATTTTGCCGATTCTGATTGTATATCTGGGATATGAGAGCCTGATAGGGCTTTTGAATACACGTTTTTCAGCGATTACAGTACTGGTTGATTTTTTAAGTGTAACTGACGTAATGAAAGGGCTGCTGCCTATGTTCTTAGGACTCAGTATTGTTGTAGGCGCGTTAGGCAGTATGATTTCGATTCGGAAGCATCTTAAAGTATAAAAGTAAATAGAAGGGCTCAATCGAATCGACAAAGGAACCATAAGCGGAGGGTATTACATGAGCATTAAGACAAAGAGAATTGTAACGGGGCTGTTAGCATGCGTCATCGTTTTGGCGATGATGCTGAGTATCATTACACCGGTTTTTGCAGAAGAACTGGACGTCTTGGAAGAGCAGCAGCGAGAATTGGAGCAGCAGGCTAATGATGCCGAGGCGCTGAAGAATGCAACGCAGGAGGAGCTTGCGGCTGCGCAGAGCGCACTGCAGGTTGTCAAGGATGATATGGCAACGATCAATGCAGAAATTCAGACGGTTAGTAACCGAATCGGAGAGCTCAATCAGAAAATCGGCGAAAATGAAGCTAAGCTGAAAATCAAAGAAGAAGAGCTGGCGCAGGCAAAAGAAGATATGAAAATGTATTATGCTGCGTTAAAGGGTCGTATTCGTATGATGTATGAGAGCGACCGCAGCAATAACTATATAGAAGTTCTTTTAAATGCCAGCAGCATTTCTGACTTTTTCAGTCGGCTGGAATATGTCAGTCAGATGGTGGAATACGATAACAAGATCATGGAAGAGCTGGATGCTTGCCGTAAGACCATTCAGGAAAGCAAAGAAGTGATTGAGAAGACCAAAAAGGAGCTTGAAACCGACCGTGCTGATGAGCAGAAGGAGCAGGATCGCCTGCAGCAGGCATATAACGAAAAACAAGAGAAGCTTAACGAGCTGGAAAATAACAGAGTTGCGCTACAGATGATGGCGGATGAACGAGATGCCTCTTACCAGTCGTTGATGGCGGCTATTGCCGATAATGAAACGAAGATTCAAAATGAGAAGGATCGAATTGAACAGGAGGCTGCGAATAACAGACCTTCAGAGCCTAACGGAAATGGTTCTTCCGGCGGAAGCTCCGGCGGCAGCTATGACCCGGGAACGGCGCCGGGAGAGGGAGATGCCTCTGATCGTGTGCTTCCCAATGGATATTACAGCACCTGGCCGGGAATCGGAAATCAGATGCTGGGATGGCCGTGTAATGGCTACACGCTTTCTTCTTTGTATGGACCGCGTATTCATCCAATCACAGGCGAATATAAAAACCATGGCGGAATTGATTTCTGTGTTGGCTATGGAGAGGATATTTATGCCTGCAGCAGCGGCGTGGTGGTAGAAGCCAATACCACAGATGAGTGGGGCGGCGGCTGGGGCTATTATGTAGTGATCCAGCATTACAACGGACTTAGTACGCTGTATGCACATTGCAGCAGCATTCATGTGTCGGAAGGCCAGGAAGTCGGCGCAGGACAGAATATTGCACAAGTTGGGTCTACCGGAATGTCTACCGGACCCCATTTGCATCTTGAAGTATACAGCGGCGGCGGAAGAGTCAATCCCGAGGATTATCTTTAAAATAAAAATGCCGGTCATAACAGGAATCAAAGTTATGGTCGGCATTTTGTCTTTTTATTTGGATAGATATTAGAAGGAGAAGCAGAATGGATATTGCAGAGATTCAAAGCTACCTGCAGCCGCAGGCGAGTCATTTGCAGCTGGAATTAAGAGAAGAAGTGAGCTCGACGAATACAGTGCTGAAGGAGGAAGCTGCAGCAGGGGCTCCTGAGGGTAGAGTGCTTTTGGCTAGGAGGCAGACGGCCGGTAAAGGGCGTCTTGGTCGGGGATTCTATTCTCCGGAGGAGACAGGAATTTATATGAGTTTGCTGCTTAGGCCTGCGCTGCCGCCAAAAGACTGTTTGCTCATTACCACGGCAGCTGCCGTCGCAGTCGCCGAGGCCATTGAAAAGGTGACAGAGCAGCAGGCCGAGATCAAATGGGTCAATGATGTGTACTGCCATGGGAAGAAAGTG
>CANOUM010000006.1 GCA_947570515.1 uncultured Clostridia bacterium | reverse complement strand
CGGCAAGGTGATGATTGAAGAAGGAAAGCAGGTTTCATTTAGGGAAGAAGCGAGTAGCAGTCTGGATGAGAATGAGCAAGTCAGCTACCGTTTGGACGGCCGCAAGCTGATTATTCGTGAATATAGAAGAAGCATTTGGTTTGGCAATGCGCCAAACAAGGATTTGTATCTGACGCTGCCAAAGGAGCTGAGAAAGCTGGATCTGGAGGTGGTTTCAGCAGATGTGACCATGACGGGCAGGTTTACATTTGATGAACTGGATATGGAGGGCGTCTCCGGACGATGGAAGGTGAATGAGGTAAGCTGCCGTACCATGGATATGGAGTCGGTTAGCGGCGATTTTGAAGTGACTATCGGAGAGATGCCGGATAAAATTGACATGGATACCGTGAGCGGCAACTTGGTTTTATATCTGCCTGAAAATGACGGATTTACAGCTGAAGTCGATGGTGTAAGCGGCGATCTGAGCAGTGAGTTTGCTACGGTGAGTGAGAAAAAACGCCAGATTTATGGAAATGGAAGAACGCAGATTGACGGTGATACGGTCAGCGGTGATATCGAGATTAGAAAGCGGTAATGAAGACCCTATAAAAACTTGAAAAAAGGGTTGACACGTAAAGTGTCTTGTGTTAATATAATAAACGTCCTTGCGAGAGTACCTTGCAAGGATGGTTAAGCGGATGTGGCGGAACTGGCAGACGCGCTAGATTCAGGTTCTAGTGATAGCAATATCATGGGGGTTCGAGTCCCTTCATCCGCAGTTCATGAGACGGCAATTCTTTGTAAGGGTTGTCGTTTTTTATATATTTCGATGAAGAACGGATGAGCCGTATAGAGATACGGTGTTTTGTGCAGGCTGTAAAAAGCATAATTTATATAGATTTAGAAAGGAGAATAACGATGAAGTATGTATGCGATGTGTGTGGCTGGGAATATGATGAGGAAGCCGGATATCCAGAAGGCGGTATTGAGCCGGGAACCAAATGGGAGGATTTGCCGGAAGATTTTGTATGCCCGCTGTGCGGAGTAGGAAAAGATCAGTTTTCAGAAGCATAATTGAAGAAGAATGGTCCTGTAAAAGCAGGCATAAAGAAGCGCTGTCCTGATGTTTGGCATTAGGACAGCGCTTCTTTATGCCACAAGTTCGCTTGCAGCGAACTTGATAAGAAATCCCTGTAGGGCGAGAGCAAAGATCAGTCTTTCAAAGTGAAATTAACAAAGTTTTCAGGATAGAGCTCGTAATCAATCGAGGATTGCAGCTCACCCAGATGGTCGCGCCAAGAATTTTTGCGCAGTCGCACCTCCTTAAATCCGAGTGTTTGATATACATGCTGTGCCCGGGTATTTTTCAGATTAGTGTCTAAAATGATTTTTTGATATCCCATATCGTGAAAAAGCGAGGCAATGAGCATGCTTAGAAACAATCTGCCATGCCCCTGATTTTGCTTGCTAAAATCACAGATTTTAATGCCAATTTCAGCAGTGCGCTCACCCATGTTGCGGTAATTCATTTCACCGATGGGACACGTGTCCAGTTCTAGAATCAGCCGTCGATGAGTCTTATCGTTATCCTGACTGATTTTTTCAGCGATCTGCTCTGGAGTCTCTCCGGTACCATTGGGAAATCCGGCGTGCGCCATTATGTTTCCATCATTCCACCAGGCAGACAGCAGAGGAGCATCGGAGACAGAGGCATTGCGAATCGTTAGATTTTTATACTGAAGATGCATGAGCGTTCCTCCTTGTTGGATTTATATAGAAGTATAGGATCTAAAAGGCAGAAAAACAATACAGGAATCAGTTATAGCAAAATCATCCTGACTAAGCGGTTTTATATAAAAAGGTAAGGCTTGACAAAAGATTTTTTGTATAGTATAGTCAAAGCATTGGAAATTAAAACTGTTTTAAAAAGGAGGCTTTTACATGCAGCATTCTATTACTTCACCGGATCAGTTTTTCGGTTATCATTTAGGTGCAGATCGGGAAATGGCCCGCTGGGATGAGATCGTCCGTTATTTTGAACAGCTCGGCAAAGAATCCGATCGTGTGCGCACGATCAACATGGGCCCTTCTACCGAAGGGAATCCATTTTTGGAAGTGATCATCACCTCACCGGAAAACTTTGAAAATTTAGAAGAGATCCGGCAGACCAGCTTGGCGCTTGCCGACCCCAGAGGCCTTGAACAGGATCAGATTGACAGTCTGGTACAAAAAGGCAAGGCTGTCTGTGTACAGAGCATGAGCCTGCACGCAACCGAGATCGGAGGCACGCAGATGGCGCCCCTGTTAGCGTATGATTTAGCCTCTAAAGAGGATGAGGACACCCTGCGCATTCTGGATCAGGTGGTATTTGTGATGATCCCTTGCTTTAATCCGGATGGACAGATCATGGTGACGGATTTTTATAAGAGCACAATCGGTACGCCGTATGAAGGATGTCATTATCCGATTTTATATCATAAATATACCGGTCATGACAATAACCGTGATGCATTCGCGCAGAATATCGTGGAGTCTCAGTATATGGGTCAAATCATTTTCCATGAATGGATGCCCCAGGCCTATCAGGATCATCATCATATGGGCAGCAACGGTGCGCGCATTTTTATCGCGCCTTACAAAAATCCGTTGCGTCCCGATACCGATCCGCTGGTATGGCGTGAGCTCAACTGGTATGGTGCTAACATGGCCTATCACATGGAGGCAGAAGGGCTTGATGGTGTAACCAGCGGCGCACAGTTCCCGGCATGGGGTCACTATGGCTATCACTGGATCACCAACAGCCACAATATCCCCGGCATGCTCACCGAATCTGCCAGCGCGCGTCTGGCTTCCCCGCTGTATATTGATCCCTCTTCTTTGGAAGGCGATCATGACAATTTCATGCCGGAATATGAAGCGCAGACCAACTTCCCCAATCCTTGGAAGGGCGGCTGGTGGCGTCTCTCCGATATTATGGATCGTCAGTACGGCGCGGCATGGGGTCTGCTGGACACCATGGCCAAAAACCGCGAGGCTGTTCTTTCCAATATGGCGCGCAAAGCGCTCAACCAGACGGAGCGCGGTGCTCAGAGCGAAGAATTTGCATACGTAATACCAGCGTCTCAGTTTGACGCCAGCAGCCATCGCAGACTTCTGCAGATCCTGCTCGGTCAGGGTATCGAGGTGCAGGTAGCTCAGCAAGATTTTACCGTGGGCAATCGCCTGTACAAGGCGGGCGATGCGGTCGTATTTTTGGCGCAGCCTAAATTTGGTTTAATTAAGAGCTTGCTTGGCGAGACGCATTATCCGGACAATATCTGGACCAGAGATCAAAGCGGTGCGCTTACAGCCTTTGACTCGGCGACGGATACCGTGGCAGAGTTCATGGGCATTGAGGTGGATGTGGCTGGACAGGCATTTAAAGGTGACTTTAAGGTACTGCAGGCACTTCCGGAAACGAAGGGATGGGAAGCGGCGCTGGCGATCGGTGCGGTAAGCCCGGGCGCTTCTCATGATAAGCCGGTTGAGGCAGGAAAGCCACATGGGTATGTACTCAGCGCGCGTGAGAATGAAGCCTATGCCGCAGCCAATGCAATGATCAAGGCTGGCTGTAAGGTATGGCGCATTGAGGCCTGTCCGTTCCGTGATTTCTATGTAGAGGGCGATGAGGCCGTGATTCGCAGCTGCTGGGAGCAGCATGCGGTAGCCATTCGGGCAGCCGGGAGACCGGAAGGGCTGATCGAGGTGAAGCCGGCCCGCGTAGCGATTTATCAGCATTATTATGGCGGCAATGCCGAAGAGGGCTGGATGCGCCTGCTGTTTGAGAAATTCGGATTTGATTTTACCACCGTGATGGATCAGGATATTTGGGATGGAAAGCTGGCTGATTTCGATGTGCTGGTGCTTCCGAGCGATAGTGAAAATATTCTGGATGGCCCGGAGAAACATCCGGAGGGCTGGATTTATTCGATGAGCCTGAGTCAGCCGCCGCAGTACCGCAGCGGACTGGGCGAAAAGGGCGCTGCTGCTATCCGCGAGTTTGTGGAGAAGGGCGGCCGTCTGCTGGCGATGGAAGGTTCGGCAGATTATGCGATCCGCGCGCTGAATCTGATGGTGCGCAACGTCGTGAAGGGACTGCCGGCCAGTCAGTTCAATACGCATGGTTCTACCCTGCATGTGACGGTGGACACAGAGCATCCGCTTGGCTACGGTATGCCGAAGAATACACTGGCGCTGCACTGGAACGGTCCTGTGTTTGAAGTGAAGGATAAGTTCCATGCAGATGAATATCAGCCGTTTGTACGCTTTGAGAAGGAGCATATCTTAAAGAGCGGACTCCTTACCGGAGAAAAGCTGATTGGCGGTCGTTTTGCCTGCGTGCAGGCGCCCTGCGGAGCAGGAAGCGCTGTTTTGTATGGCTTTGCCCCCTCTAAGCGTATGCAGACTTATGCAACCTTTAAGCTGCTGATGAACGCGCTGTATCTGTGATGATTTAAAAGAGAATGAAAAGGGAGAAGCTGCCTGAGGAGGCAGCTTCTCCCTTACGTTTTTTTAAGGTTGAACTAAGGTATAGGTGGTACTATATAATCGAGGTGATCTCTGATGAAGCTTTTATATGCGGAAGATGAAATCAGTATGTCAGAAGCGGTAGTGGATATACTGACGTATCATAAATATAATGTTGATGCAGTGTACAATGGCGCAGATGCCTTAGCGTATGCACAGGCCGAGCAGTATGACGGCATTATTCTTGATATTATGATGCCAAAATTGAGCGGACTTGAGGTGCTTAAACAGCTGCGAAAAAAAGGAAATCATACGCCAATCCTTTTGCTTACGGCAAAAGTAGAAATTGAGGATAGAATACAGGGGCTGGATATGGGAGCAGATGACTATCTGCCAAAACCCTTTGCTATGGGGGAATTGCTTGCTCGTGTGCGCGCCATGCTTCGGCGGAAAGAAAATTTTACGCCTGATATTCTGAAGGTAGGCAATCTTGCCTTAAATAGGCAAAGCTACGAATTAAGCTGTAATGGCCAGTCTTTTGCATTACCCAAATTGGAATACCAACTGCTTGAGCTTTTAATGTTAAATAAGGGGATTTATCTTTCTACGGAAGATTTACTCACAAAAGTGTGGGGATATGACACGGATGCAGAACTCGGAACGGTTTGGGTATATATTTCTTATCTTCGTAAACGGCTGACAGCCCTTTCTGCAAATGTTGTAATACGGGCAAAACGAAATGTGGGATATAGGCTAGAGGTGGCAGAATGACAAAAGTACTGCAAAGGAAATTTGTATTTACCGCTATGGCCGCCATTTCTATACTGCTTCTTGTTTTGCTTGGCACAATTAATATTGCTAACATTGTAATGGTTAGAGATGAAACAAATCAAACTTTGGCAATCATTTCTGAAGCAGAGGGCAATTTCGATCATATTCAGCCACCGCCGGATTCCAAGCCGCCGTTCGACGTTAGAATAGAACCTAAAGATGAAAGAGATAGATTTTTATCCTCCAATTTTTTCATTGTTAAGTTAAATGAAAGCGGGCAGATTGTTTTTACCGATGTGAGTCGTACCGCTTTAGTTGATGAAGCAAGTGCAGAGGAACTTGCGTTAAGCGTTTTCAATGAAAAGACAAGTGCGGGAAAAGCAGGAAAATACCGCTATCAAGTCAGTCATTCCCGGATGAATCATGAAACAGTCATCGTCTTTCTTGATACTTCTGAAGAAATACTTTCTTATGTAAGAGTTTTGCTGCTTTCAGGTGGGATTGGTATCGTTTGCTGGATTCTTATGCTGTTTATGGTTATGTTTCTCTCCAAAAGGGCGATTCGCCCGATTGCAGAGAACATCGAAAAGCAAAAGCAATTTGTTACCAATGCAGGTCATGAAATTAAAACACCGCTTGCGATTATTCTTGCCAATACGGAAGCGATGGAGCTTTATAATGGTGAAAATAAATGGAGCAAGAATATAAGAGAACAGACAGTAAGATTAAGCGGTTTGATGAAGAACCTTTTATTTCTGGCTAAAATGGACGAGGGCTCTGCGGAAATGATAAAAACGGAAATTTCGTTCAGTGAGTTGCTTACAGAAAATATCCAATATTTTACAGAGCCGCTAAAGCTTCGGGGCATAGCTCTCCTCCAGACTGAAATTCAGCCCAATGTAATCATAAAAGCGAATAAGGAACAGATGATACAGCTCATTTCCATTCTGATGGAGAATGCTTCAAAGTACACAAATGATGACGGAACAGTAGCCGTTAGCCTGCAAAAGAGCGATAAGCATGTTCTGATGCGAATAAAAAACAGCTGTGAAGAGCTGCCGGATACACCTCCTGATAAATTGTTTGACCGTTTCTACCGGGACGATAAGGCTCGTACGCAGAAAAGCGGCGGGTATGGCATTGGGTTATCGGTAGCACGGTCTATTGTTACAGCAAATAAAGGAAGTATCATCGCCGAGTATGAAAATGAGCGTTTCATTTCTTTTACAGTTAGACTGTCATGATCTTGTAAAGACTTCACGATTTTCCGTGGAGTCTTTTTTTCTAAGCTAAAACTAAGGTATCTCTTTTATACTATGTTCACAAGGTGAAGAAAGGGGTGAAAGAATGAAATTTCGTCACGAATGGAAGCATGAAATCAATCATTCCGATATGGCGGCGCTTCGCGCAAGACTGCAGGCTGTTATGGTGATGGACTCACATGCCATAAACGGAAAATACGAAGTACGCAGTCTGTATTTTGATAACTTACAGGATAGGGCGTTGTTAGAAAAAATAAACGGCGTTAATAGGCGTGAAAAATTTCGGGTTCGATATTATAACGGTGATCCATCGTTTGTTTTGCTGGAAAAGAAAAGCAAGATCAACGGCTTGTGCCAAAAAGAACAGATACAGCTTTCCGCAGACGAGGTACAGGCAATCTCGGATTGTAATATGGATATCCTTAGAGAAAGCGCAAAGCCATTGGTGCAGGAGCTGTACCTAAAAATGCAAACGCAGGGATTACAGCCTAAAACGATTGTGGATTATACAAGAGAAGCGTTTGTGTATACCACTGGCATTGCCAGTAGCATTGCCGGCAGCACTGCGCCCGGCAATGTGCGCGTTACGTTGGATTACAACATACGCACAGGCATTACGGGAATAGATTTTTTGGAGAATGATTGTATTACGATTCCCGCCGGAAACGTACCTGTTATTCTTGAAGTGAAATGGGATGCATTTTTGCCTTCGGTGATTCGGGATCTTGTTCAGCTAAACGGCAGACACAGCTCGGCATTTTCCAAATATGCCGTCTGCCGAATCTACGGTTAATCAGAAAAATTACATATAAAGGAGTAGTATGCTATGACTTTTCAGGATATTTTTAAATCAAGCTTTTTGGAGAATATCTCCAGCGTTACAATATTCGATATGGTTCTCGCCTTTGCCCTTGCTTTTGGAATCGGTCTGTTTATCTTTTTGATTTATAAAAAGACTTTTTCAGGAGTGATGTACTCGTCTTCATTTGGCGTTACGCTTGTTGCGCTTACGATGATTTCCACTTTTGTTATTTTAGCGGTAACATCCAATGTTGTGCTTTCCCTCGGCATGGTCGGCGCGCTCTCTATCGTTCGGTTCCGGAGCGCCATTAAGGAGCCCCTTGATATTGCATTTCTGTTCTGGTCAATTGCAGTTGGTATCGTTTTAGCAGCCGGTATGATTCCGCTTGCTGTGTTCGGAAGCGTTATAATCGGCATTGTTCTTTTAGTGTTTGCAAATAGGAAATCACATCTTAATCCGTATATTGTTGTGATTCGCTGCGAAAACCATGACAGTGAAATAAGAGCGATGGAATTTTTGCAGAAACAGGCAGGACGCTGTGTTGTAAAAAGTAAAACGGCGCAAAACGGTTTTGTGGAGCTGAATGCAGAAATTTGCATGAAAGAAGATAATACTGATTTTATCAATATTCTTTCTGAGATGAACGGTGTAAACAGCGCAGTTCTTGTAAGCTATAACGGCGACTACATGGGATAAAGGAGGGATATTATGTCAACGCACAAACATATTGATAAAATTTGCTGCGTGGTTATGGTTTTCTCCTTGGTTTTTACGATTCTTTTTATGAACGCCAAAGCGTTTGGAGTTACAGAGGACGCAAAAGAAAAGGGCTATGAGGCCCGGCTCTTTGATCCGTCAACTGTTCATACGATTGATATTGTTATGGACGATTGGGATGGTTTTATGGATACCTGCACCAATGAGGAGTATGCTCTTTGTTCGGTAGTTATTGATCAGGAAGCTTATAAAAATGTAGCGATTCGCGCAAAGGGAAATACTTCTTTAACACAGGTGGCAAGCTATGGGAATGACCGTTATAGCTTTAAAATTGAATTTGACCATTATGACAGCACAAAGAGCTACTATGGTCTGGATAAACTGAGTTTAAACAACATCATACAGGATAACACCTATATGAAAGATTATCTATGCTATCAGATGATGCGTCAGTTTGGCGTAGACGCCCCTCTTTGCAGCTATGTTAATATTACCGTAAATGGCGAAGACTGGGGCTTATATTTAGCCGTTGAAAGTATTGAGGAAGCGTTCCTTGAACGAAATTACGGCAGTGACTACGGAGAGTTATACAAGCCTGACAGTATGAGTATGGGCGGTGACCGAGGAGATGGTGCGAAATTCGATATGCCTGAAACCGGTGGGTTCCCTGATGAAAGTCAAAACAAGCAGATGCCGCCGGGCGGCCAGAGCAGTATGCAGCCGCCAAATGGCGAAGCATCCGCGGATGGGAAAATGCCGCAGATGCCAGATGTTGAACGCCCCTCGGATGGTGATTTTCAGGGAGGAGAAATGCCAAGTCAAGGCAGAATGGGCAGCGATGATGTAAAGCTTATCTACTCGGATGATGAGTACGGCAGCTACAGCAATATTTTTGGGAGTGCTAAGACGGATATTACGAGTGCAGATAAAGACCGCCTGATTGAGTCATTAAAACAGCTTAACAGCAATGAAAATATTGATGCAGTTGTGGATGTTGATGAAGTTATCCGATATTTTGTAGTCCATAATTTCGTCTGCAATTTTGATAGTTATACGGGGTCCATGATTCATAATTACTATCTTTATGAAGAAGATGGGCAGCTTTCTATGATTCCTTGGGATTACAACCTTGCGTTTGGAGGATTTCAGGATGTCAATGATGCAACCTCGCTTGTGAACTATCCGATAGATTCTCCTGTTTCGGGAGAAGCGGTGGATTCTAGGCCAATGCTTGCCTGGATTTTCAGCAATGAAGATTATACGGAGCTGTATCATGAGTATTTTGCTGAGTTGATGGAGACTTACTTTGACAGCGGATATTTTTCAGACATGATTGATTCTGTTCGGGAAATGATAGCGCCCTTTGTAGAAAGCGATGCAACAAAATTCTGTACCTATGAAGAGTTTCAAACAGGCGTTGATACGCTGAAGGAATTTTGCTTACTTCGTGCCAAAAGCGTGAGAGGACAGCTTGATGGCACGATTGCCTCTACCTCTGAAGGGCAGACGCTAAATAGCAGCTTATTGATTGACGCTTCTGCTCTTAGCATTTCGGATATGGGATCTATGGAAAATGGCAAAAGCGATGGAATAGGTAAGCCTAATATTCAAAATGATGCACGGGATAGCGTTCTTCCAAATCCTCCCGGTATGCAGAGCGATGCTGAAAATAATAATATGCCTCCTGATATGTCGCAAAACGAACAACAAAGCAGCATATCAGGATCCGGGGTAATCATTGGCGTATCGTGTTTGCTGCTAATAGCGGCGATTGGAATTGCAGCGCGCTATAAAAAGCGTTCTTGATTAAAAGCTATACAATAAAATAGCATATTTGATTAACGGCGGAAAAGAAAATCTTAAAATGTCTTGCAAACAACTAAAGAAAATAGTATAATATTTCCGACATATGACGAAAATAAAGGAGGAAGAGCATGGCTAGACCAAGCCGCTGCAGGAGGATCTGCGAAAAACCATTATATGCCCGGTTTGTACCGGCAGAAAGCAGTGCGGAGCAAACGGTACAGCTTACGGTTGATGAGTATGAGGTGATTCGTCTGATTGATCTGGAAAAGCTGACGCATGAACAGTGTGCCCGGCAGATGGAGATATCCAGGACGACGGTCACGGAAATCTACGAGGCAGCCAGAGAGAAAGTGGCGGATAGCCTCGTAAACGGCAAGGTGCTTTTGATTGCGGGCGGTCATTATCGGCTTTGCAATGGCTCAGAATTTTGTCATAGTCAAAAACAGTGCAAAAAAAGAAAAGGCATGGCATTCAGGCAGGCCGTGCTGCAGAAGGGAGAAAAAGGAATGAAGATAGCAGTTACGTATGAAAACGGCAATGTATTTCAACATTTCGGACATACAGAGCAGTTTAAAATTTATGATGTAGAAAACAAGGCCATTACACAGGAGCAGGTGGTTGATACCAATGGCAGCGGACATGGTGCTCTGGCTGGCTTTTTAAAGGAAAAGGGCGTAGACACGCTGATCTGCGGCGGTATTGGCGGCGGAGCACAGGCGGCGCTGGCCGAAGCCGGGATTCAGCTTTACGGCGGAGTCAGCGGCAACGCGGATGATGCGGTAAAAGCACTGATCGAGGGCCGTCTTGGATATGACCCTGATGTGCACTGCGATCATCATGAGCACGGCGATCACGAGGGACATAGCTGCGGACATCATGGCTGTGGCGGTCATTGCGGCCATTGAAATAAGCGCCCCTGCTTGACATCTGCTTCGTCCATTGCCCGTCGCATAGCGTTTAAAACCAGCTTTTTATTGGCACTCCACTGCGGCGCAAGAAGCAGTGATTTGGGACCGTCTCCGGTCAGCCGGTGAATGACGAGGGAGGGCGGAAGCACCTCCAAACACTGAAACAAGACAGCAAAATAATCTTCCATAGAAAGGGCTTGAAAGAGCCCTTTTTTGTAATCTAAAGCAAGATCCGTCCCTTGTAGAACGTGCAGGAGCTGCAGCTTGACGCCGCTGGCAGGCGGAATCGGCAGGGCAGGAGCCGGCAGGTTTTGGCGCGCCAGCGCAGCGCCCACATAGGCCGCGCTTTGCACCATATCGTCAAAGGATTCACCGGGAAGTCCTAAAATGAGGTGGACAATTACAGAGAGGCCGCGCTTCTGCAGCGCCTGCACGGCCTGGTCAAACACAGGCAGGTCATAGCCGCGCCGGATGTAGGCGGCGGTGCGGGGATGGATGGTCTGCAGGCCAAGCTCAACCCAAACCGGCTTGATGCACGAAAGGCGCTGCAGCAGATCAAGCACAGGCTCCGACAGGCAGTCGGGGCGTGTGCCGATGGAAAGAGCAGCGATATCGGGGCATAAAATGGCCTGCGTAAAGAGCGTCTCCAGATAGGACAGCGGTGCATAGGTGTTGGTGTAGGCCTGAAAGTAGGCGATGTACGGGCCGCTGCGCGCCTTGCGCGAAACGAGGGAAGCGGCTGCTCTGATCTGCTCGTCCACGGACAGCTGCGGACTGGGCGTAAAGTCGCCGGAGCCGCCGGCGCTGCAGAAAATGCAGCCTCTGCTGCCAAGCGTGCCGTCGCGGTTGGGGCAGCTCATGCCGCCGTTTAGTGAGAGTTTGTACAGCTTTTGGCCGAAAGCCTGCTGAACATAGTCATTAAAAGAATAGTAGTGATTCATGATTTTATTATACGAAAAATTTCTTGACAAGAAAAGAGGGGACAAATAAAATAAGAACAGAATAAAAAGAACCTTAGCATGCGGGCAGCAGGCATGAGGGAAAGGAAGGGAAAATATGACATTACAGGAGTTTACAGGATATGCTACTGCTAAAGGAATGCTGGTAGCAGATCAGATGGCGTTTGGAGAAGTGAAAGGCTATCCGTTTACGATTATGGCTAAGGGTAATCCGGTGCAGAGTATGACGGTCAGCTTTAAGCTGGCGTCCAGACTGCCTAAAAAAGTGTATAAGAGTACGAAAAAGGCACTGCAGGGGAGCGCTAAGCTGTTTTATTTTAATAATGATCCATTGTTGGTCGGACTGACCTGTGCAGGGCGTGATGAAGGATTGTGGAATCGTATTTTTGCTGCTATGGATGTGGTCGCGCAGGAGTTTTTTGAAGCCGGTGTAGCCATTCCGCAGCAGTGTGCGCTCTGCAAGAATGCGGGATGTGACAGTCTGGCGTATATTGGCGACGGATATGTACCGGTACATAAAAACTGCTGTGAGAGCCAGTCATACGGAGCGTTGGCCGAGGCAGAGGCAAATCAGAATGCCGGTCATTACTGGAGCGGGATCATCGGTGCGATTCTGGGCGGAACGATCGCCACAATTCCTACCATTCTGCTGATGTATTTTGCCGAGCTGATTTCTGCATGGCTGTATGCGCTGATTCCGCTGGGCGCGTATTTTGGATATCGTCTGCTCAAAGGCAAAATGGGACGTGTTGTACTGCCGGTTGTGATTTTGGTGGCGATTGCCGAGCTTTTCTTTGTGCAGCAGGTGATGTGGTATCTGGCGCTGCATGATGCATACGGAGTATGGCCCTATATCAGCGAGAGTTTTCGGTACTTTAGCATTTATGTGTCAACAGAGGATATGATCATGGATCTGATTCAACCGGCCATTTTCACGGCGCTGGGAATCTTTATCAGCTATGGACAGATCCGGCGAAATAATCATACTGAAACGAAAAATGCCGGTTTGATTTTAAACAGCTTGTTTGTAAAAAGCGGCGCGCCCGTGCAGCAAAGCACTGTGCAGGAACCGCCGGTTCAGGAGCCGGAGGCAGAAAGTCAGCCGCCGATGGAGGACTGATACGCCGTAGGCGAGATGCCGTATGTGCGCTTGAACATGCGGGAAAAATGATGAATACTGGTATAGCCAAGAAGCTCTGAGATCTGCGTGACATTGTAGCCCTCTTCGCGCAGGAGCTTCTTGGCTTCTTTCATTTTGAGCCCAATCCAATAATCGATTGGGCTTTTTCCTGTTTCTTCTTTAAAAATGCGGCATAGGTAAGCCCGGCTTAGCGAGAAATGCTGACACAGCACTTCGAGCGAAAGGGAGGAGGCAAGCTGTGATTCGATATAGCTTTCGATGGACGATACGAGGGTGCCTGCCGCCATGCGGCGCGCGGCCTTGGTGGGCTGCATCGTGCTGACGGAGGTTTCGTCGCTGCGGATGAGCGAAAAGAGAAATTCTACAAGGTAACACTGCATGAGCTGGACGGAGCCGGGACGTGCGCGCGAGAAGTCTACGGGAGATTTGTTTTCGTAGTCGCCGGGCAGGCTTCCGAGGGCGTTTTGGGCTTCTTCTAAAAAGAGGGAAAGGATCTTGCGCGAGGGCTTTTCGAGGGAAAAGATTTTTTTATTGAAAAAGGCCATGCGCGGACTGGGCGAGGAGAAGGAAATGACCACGAGGTTGCTGGCGTCCTGGTGGTTGGCAATGTGGGAATGCATTTCCATGGGCTTGTGAAAGATGACCTGCCCTTTGGAGAGCGTGCAGCCGATGCCGTCCACGATGGCGTGGATGCGTCCCTCATCCACATAGACCATCTCCCAGAAGTCGTGCTTTTCAGGCGGATGATAAAAATTTTTGTCAAACTCAAAATAATAGAGCGAATGAAAGCCGGCGATATCAATCTCAGGCTCAATACGGACGAGTTCAAAAGCCATGGCGCCTCCTGCTTGGATACGATGTGTTAAAAAATAAATAACATAAGATAAAGACATTACACGCAGTATAGCATAGAATGAGGGCAGAAACAAGAAGCCGTATAAATACGATATGTTAAGGAGGGAGCAGAGTGAACATACTTGCAATCGGATGTCATCCGGATGATATTGAGGTGTCCTGCGCGGGGACAATGGCGAAGTACCGGCAGCAGGGGCATCACGTGATTGTATGCCATGTGGCCAACGGCAATTTGGGGCATGTGGTCATTGAACCAGAGGAGCTGAGAGTGATGCGGCGGGAGGAGGCACGCAGAGCCGGCGCACTGGCAGGCATTGAGGTGATCACCTGTGACGTGGGCGATCTGATGGTATATCCTAATGAAGAGCAGCGCAATAAGGTCGTCGAGGTGATCCGCTATGCCAGGCCGGATGTCATCATTACGCATAGCCCCGAGGATTATATGCCCGATCATACGGCGGTGAGCAAGCTGGTGTTTGACGCCTCCTTTGCCGCAAGTGTGCCGCATTATCTAAATGCGGAGGCTGCGCCGCTGACACCTATTTATTATATGGATACGCTGGCCGGAGTGGGCTTTTTGCCGACCGAATATGTGGACATTTCAGATACGATCGACCTCAAGCTGGAGATGCTGGAATGCCATGAAAGTCAGATGAAATGGATGCGCGACCATGACCATATCGATTTTGCTGAATTTGTGAAAACATGCGCGCGCTTCCGGGGTCTGCAGTGCGGCGCGCAATACGCCGAGGCGTTTACACAGTGCTATGCATGGCCCAAAATTACGACGAAAAGAATGCTGCCATAAGCGGGAGGGCAAAGTATGAATTATCGCAGAATTAGAATTGCGCAGCTGGGAGATGGCAAAGTAACCAGTTTTGCTGTTTCGGAGCTCAAAAAATATTTGAAACAGATGGACAGCGGCATTGTGATCGACATCCTGCAGCTAGCTCAGATGGACGAAGCTTTTCATCAGGTCATCTGGGTTGGGCGCGACGAGAAGCTGGCAGCAAGGCTGCCAAAGGTTCCCGAGCCTGCCCTTGACGATGCTATTGGCATCGAAGTGAAGGAAGGCGCAGGGTATATCACCGGTACCAATGACCGCAGCGTCCTGATCGCTGTGTATCGCTTTCTGAAGGAACTGGGCTGCGTATGGCTGCGTCCCGGCAAGGGAGGGGAGCGCATTCCGGCTCGGCCGGTAGAGAATCCTGAGGTATCGGTCAGTGAGGCGGCCAGCTACCGTCACCGCGGCGTATGCATTGAAGGAGCAGATACCTATGAGAATATTGCCGATATGATCGATTATCTGCCTAAAGCAGGGATGAATGAATATTTTATCCAGTTCTTAGTGCCCGGTGAGTTCTTTGAGCGCTGGTATGGGCATGACAGTAATCCGTATTTAGAAAAGGAGCCCTTGACGAGGCAGGATGTAGCCGCAATGACAGTGAGTCTGGAAAACGAAATTGCCCGCCGCGGCATCGGTTATCATAAGACGGGTCACGGCTGGACCTGCGAGCCCTTTGGTCTTGACGGCAGCAGCTGGAGCGCCGGCAGCGCAGAGGCGATTTCTGAGGAGACACGAGCCTGTCTGGCACAGATCGATGGGAAGAGGGATCTGTGGAAGGGCGTGCCGCTCAATACCAACCTCTGCTACTCCAGCCAAACGGTACGGGACCGCATGACGGATGCGATCACGGCATATTGTAAGAAAAATCCGCATGTCAATGCGCTCCATTTCTGGCTGGCCGACGGCCGCAATAATCATTGTGAATGCGAGGCGTGCCGGAAGAAGCGTCCCTCTGACTGGTATGTGCGCATGCTGAATGAACTGGACGAAAAGCTTACGGCAGCAGGGCTGGATACCAAGGTTGTTTTTTTGATATATGTGGATCTTCTGTGGGAGCCGGAAGAGGAGCGGCTGCAGAATCCGGATCGCTTTATTCTTATGTTTGCGCCTATCTCCCGCCGCTATGGACAAAACTACAGCGACTTCCTTGCATATGATGAAGCGCTGCCGCCGTATCAGCGCAATCAGCTGACCGTGCCCAAATCGCTCGATCAGAATCTGGAACATCTGCGCCGCTGGCAGGCTATTTTTGACGGCGACAGCTTCGACTACGACTATCACCTCATGTGGGCGCATATCAGCGATCCCGGCTACGAAAAATGTGCGCAGAACCTCTGTCAGGATATGAAGGATCTGCATAAAATCGGCATCAACGGAATGGTCAGCTGCCAGATCCAGCGTGCCTTCTTCCCCACGGCGCTGCCCTTCAATATGATGGCGGCCGCCCTGTGGGATGAGACCTGTGACTACGATGCGGTTTCGAAAGCATATTATGAAAATACATTCGGTCAGGACGGCGTCAGGGTGCAGACATACCTTAAGGAGATTTCTGATCTTATGCTCATCTATAATGGTCCTGCGTTTGGCGATCTCGAAAACGAATACGGCCCCTTCTGCAAGGATTATGCTGCCGTCCGCAAGGTCATCGCCGATTTTCAGGCGGTCATCGCCGATAATCTTGCTCATCAGGCCGGCGCATGCCGGAAGGAATGGGAGGTACTTCAATTTCATGCAGCCTATGCGAGCCTGTTTATCACCTGCTTTGAGCACAGAGAACGCCGCGAAAGCGAGGCCTGTGAGCAGGCAGTACATGAACTGCTGGATCTGGTCAACCGAAATGAGATGAAGATTCAGGGAATCATGGATGGCGATAATCTGAGAACGATCTTTAGAAGAAGATTTAAAATGGAGCTGTAAGGAGGAAAGCAGAATGGATTTTATGACAACCGTTAAGGGATCTTTATTAGAAGGATTTTACCCTGCAGGCTGGGATATGGCAAAAATTGACGCCTGCTGTGAGAAGGGCGTGCAGCGCGAGGCTTTTTGGCATGAAGGATTTGAGCCGATCGCCTGCGCCAATATTAGTGAGTTTGATATGAAAATGGGACATGAGATTGCACTGCAGATTAAAAAGGCGAAGGAACGCGGGGAAAAGCTGGCGATGATCGTCCCGGTCGGCCCTATGGGTATGTATAAATGGGCAGTTTATTTTCTGCAGGAATGGCAGGTAGCCTGTGATCATGTATATACGTTTAATATGGACGAGTGGGCGGACGGAGAGGGGAATACCCTGCCCAGCAGCGATCCGGCTTCGTTTGAATACTGTATGAAGGACGCATTTTTCAATAAGCTGGGCGATCTCACGGTGCCGGAGTGTCAGCGGAACTTTGCGACCAAGGAAAATTTGCCGACCTATGCGGACAAGATTGCGGCGCTGAAGGCGGAGGGTGCAAAGCTGGTGCTGCTTTTTGGCATTGGCCGTATGTGCCATATTGCTTTTTGGGAGCCTCATTTTGCAGCAGAGTTTGCCAGTGAGGAGGAGTGGAAGCAGCAGACGCACCGTCTGGGGGCGAAGCTGCATCCGCTGACCATTGAGCAGAATGCGATTACGAGCTTTAAGAGCCGTACCACGCTGGTGCCATGCCGCGCGAATACGGTGGGTCCCGGACTGCTCCTGCAGGCGGATTATATCATCGGCGGGGCAGACGGCGCGCTTGGCCGCGGTATGGGCTGGCAGGGAATGAGCTTTTTGACGACGCTGCATTACGGGCCGGATATGTGGATTACTTCAAGCTATATGCCGACACTGCCGGGCAAGCTGTTTTATCTGCAGGAGTTGGCGGGGCCGCTGGTAGCGGATGTGAACTGATTGATGAAACAGGATATTGTATTAGCCGGCAATATTTTAGTGGATATTGTGAAAACGGTGGATTTATACCCGCAGCTTGGGATGCTGGCGAATATCAGCGCGGTTAAGCAGGCGGTCGGAGGTTGTGTGCCGAACACAGCCATCGACTTAGCCAAGATGGATCCTTCGCTGAAACTGGGAGCCATCGGCCGGGTGGGGCAGGACGCTTATGGTGATTATGCCCTCTCGCAGCTGCAGGAGCATGGCATTGACACGAGCCGGATTTCCCGCTCTGCGGCTGCGCCGACGAGCTTTAGCGATGTGATGAGCCTGCCGAGCGGAGAACGGACGTTTTTTCATGCGCGGGGGGCGAATGCGGAGTTTGTGCCGGAGCAGGCGGGGCTTGAGAGTCTGCAGTGTGATATGCTGCATGTGGGATATCTGATGCTGCTGGATGGGTTTGACGCGGAGGATGCGGAGTATGGCACGCGGATGGCGCGGTTTTTGCATGACGCGCAGGCGCTGGGCATGCGCACTTCGGTGGATGCGGTGAGCTCGGCTTCGGCGGATTATCAGAGGACGATCCTGCCAGCGCTGCGCTACTGTGATTATGCGATTGTGAATGAGATTGAGAGCTGCGGAATCTGGAATATTGCGCCGCGGAATGCAGAGGGGATGCTGGATATAGCGGCTGTACGCAGTGCGATGGAAAGGATGGCACAGAGCGGTGTGAGATGCAAGGTGATCGTGCATAGCAAGGAAGCGGGGCTGTGTTTGGATGTGCCGACAGGGGCGTTTACGATGGTTCCGTCGCTTGATTTGCCGGCCGGGCAGATTGCCGGCAGCGTGGGCGCCGGCGATGCGTTTTGCGCGGGATGTTTGTATGGCCTTTGGAAGGGCTACGATGATCAGAAACTTTTGCGCTATGCCTCGGCCGCGGCGGCGTGCAATCTGTCAGCGGAAAATGCGGTGGATGGCCTGCGCAGCGTACAGGAAATCTGGCAGATGGCGGAGGCGTATCCAAGGAGGAAACTATGTTAGTTAATTTGAATGAGGTGCTAAAAAAGGCGCAGCAGGAGCGATATGCGGTAGGACTTTTTAATACCATTGATACCGATATGCTGGAGGCGGCGATCAGTGCGGCAGAGGAGATGCGCTCACCGATTATTATCGGCACGGCCGAGGTGCTGCTGCCCTATGGCGAGCTGGAGCTGATTGCCCCTTCGGTGCTGGCCGCAGCCCGGCGCGCGAGCGTGCCGGTGGTGGTACACTATGACCATGGACTCACCTTTGAGCGGTGTATGGAGGCCCTGAAGCTTGGGTTTACCAGCGTCATGTTTGACGGCTCTGCCGGTGACGCGCAGCAGAATATACGCGATACGCGCGAGATGGTGCGTATTGCACATGCGATGGGTGCGACAGTGGAAGGAGAGATCGGACATGTGGGAGAGGCGGCCGCGGAGGATCATGCGGTGAGCGACCGGTATACGACGGTGGCCGAGGCGCGTAGGTTTTGCGAGGAGACGGGCGTGGATGCGCTGGCGGTTGCGATCGGTACCGCGCATGGCGCGTATAAGCTAAAGCCGTGTCTGGATTTGCAGCGGCTGCGCGAGATTCGGGCGGCAGTTGAGGTGCCACTGGTGCTGCACGGCGGTTCGGGGCTTTCGGATGCGGATTTTAAAAATACGGTGCGGGACGGCATTGCGAAGATCAATATTTTTACGGATCTGTGTGAGGCCGGTGCGGCCGCGGAGGGTGCGTCATATCTGGAGCTGCGCGCTGCGCGGGTGGCGGCGGTACGGGAAGCGGTGAAGGCGAAGATGAGGCTGTTTGGCTCAGAAGGAAAAGCAGGCGGTTGTTGACGCCTGCTTTTGTTATGCTAAATCGTTTAATACTGCGGAAATATCCTTGTTTATGCAGATGGCTTGTTTTGCGAGTTCTTTTGGTGCGGCGGCCTCGCCATAGTTGATGCAGGCATAGGCTGCATGGCTGTTTCGCGCTGTCATCTGCCAGAAGGGATATTTAATGATGGCAGGGGTGTTCGCACCGACGCCGAGCTCTAAAAACAAAATGTGCATATCTCGGTGCCGTCTGATGAAATCCTCATACCGGTTTGCCGCTGCATACCAGCCTTCGTCTTGTACGAAGGAGTCATCACACCGTAAATTCATTGTCATGGGCGCGCCGCAGACAGGGCATTTGGGTATCAATTCTGACGGAATTTTGAGATCCCTTTGCGTGGCTGCCATTTGCCGCACTGCGGCCTCGTTATCATAGGTTTTGGCGTGACAGGGTTTGGAGCATTGCCATAAGCCATAATCGCCCTGTGTGTAAAACAGCCGGTTTTTATCAAAGCCGGCCAATTGAAATTGATGGTCGACATTGGTCGTTAATACAAAGTAGTCTTTGCCTGACAGCAGCTTTAACAGTGTAGTGTAGGGCTCTCCTGCAGCTATATCATAACGGTTTATATAGATATGTCTTGACCAGAAGGCCCAGTATTTTTCCGGTGAGCTGTATGGATAAAAGCCGCCCGAATACATATCGGTAAAGCCATATTTTTTACGAAAATCGGCAAAGTTGTTTTCGAAGCGTTCTCCGTCATAGGTAAAACCGGCTGAGGCAGACAGACCGGCTCCTGCACCGACGATGATGGCATCGGAGCTTTTCAGTTCATGTTTCAGTCTTTTAATCTGCTCGGAGTAGATTTCGGTAGATGTTGTGATCAAGTTCCTTAAAAACATTGAATATCACCTCGATTTTGCTGTGTGTTTGCTCTTTATATTCTTTTACTGCCTGCAGTGCGATCTCTGCCGCTTTGTCATTTGGAAAATGAAATTCGCCTGTAGAGATACAGCAAAAGGCAATGCTTTGTAAGCTGTTTTGTTCTGCTAACGCTAAACAGGAATGATAGCAGGAGGCAAGCAGATCACAATCCCGTTTTGTTAAACGGGACCGGATAACCGGGCCGACGGTATGCAGAATATACCGGCAGGGGAGGTTATAAGCAGGCGTGATTTTGGCCCTGCCCGCCTGTTCTTTGCAGCCCTGCTCCTGCATGAGCTTTGCGCAGGCCAGGCGAAGCTGCACGCCGGCAAAGGTGTGAATTGCATTATCGATGCAGCCGTGATTTGGACAGAAGCAGCCGAGCATCTGGCTGTTGGCGGCGTTTACGATGGCATCGCATTTGAGCGTGGTAATATCGCCACGCCATAGATATATAGCTGGCTGAAGAGGCTTTAAATCGGCAATACCTGTTATTCCTTTTTGGCGCAGTTCCTCCTGGAGGTAGGCGTCCTGTACCGCTAGAAATTCATCAGAGGCCGGCAGGGGCATGCGAATATTAAAGAGCGAGCGGAGCAGGAGTTTTTGTTCCTGCTCACTCGTCGGAATTTCTATTTCAGAATACTGCGACTGTTCTTTTAGGAGTGCCGCTATTAAATATTTTCTTCTTTCAGTTTGTGTCATTTCCTTATCCTCTCCGTACAACTGCCTTTTTCGGACAGACAGTGAAACAGTTACCGCAGTGCAGACAATTTTCCTGCTTTATAGCAGCCGGGATGCCGGTAAAATCAATGCAGTTTTGCGGACAGACTGCTTTGCATACTTTACATCCCGTACATTGGCTCGTGATTTCATATCTCCTTATTTCTTTTTCTTGATTTCCAATCGTAAAAGAAATCCGTTCAATCGGTTTCCTTGAAAGATCAAACCATTCTCCCTCGCCCTCATAAAGCTGAAAGACAGTGAGAGACTGTCGAGATTGTTTGGTGAGATAGATTTCATTCATATATGGATTTTGGGTAAAAAGTCTTGGCAGAGGTGCATTTCCGATTTCCTGTACTTTGCCACGAACGGAAACCGCTACACAGGACAGCGTATCGCTACCATTTATTCCCGTTAATGCAACATATCCGTTTTTCTTTAAGTGGTCATAAAATCCTTTTCCTTTTGCCGTTAAAAAATACAGACCGTTTTCGTCACTATCCATAATGTCAATCGCACAGGTAACAGGCAGTCCGTTTTTATCAACAGTTGCCATAATAACCGAATGTATTTCTTGCTCTAAATAACGCAAATAGTTCATTTTGCTGCTCTCCTATTGAAACAATCCAAAGCCTCGCAGACGAGATAAATCTGCGAGGCTTTGTCTGTTTCATTTAGAACTTGCCGTTCTGATTCTGCCAAGTAGATTTGTCTGCAATGGTTTCCATTACATCCCAATGTTCGGCAATCTTGCCGCCCTCAACACGCCACAGGTCATAGTAAGAGGTAGGTGTGCCGCCGAAAGTGCCTTCGCTGACTGCGAGAACAAAATTACCCTGTGCAAGCACCTGATGAATGGTATTGTAAATCATCTGAATGTTCTGCTCGGCAAGAGCCGCAAGAGCAGCACCTAAGCCAGACAGTCCATCAGCAATGCCAGTGTTGTGCTGAATGTAGGTATCGCCGTCAAAGTAGTCGGGTGTCTTTTCGGAACGGTTGCCCTGCATTACATCGTAAAGGAAGTTCTTTACCACCTCACGATTTGCTTCTGTCTTATCGAGGTCTTTCAGTTCCATTGTGCCGTCAATCTGTGTTCTGCCAGAGGGATTCGGCTCTGCCTTTGCTGCGAGATTATCCCAATGCTCAGCAATCTTACCGTTTTCGTCAAAGCGGAAGATGTCAAAAGCAATCTGCTCGCCCGCACCTGCAAAGTTATAAACTGTCTGCAAGAAAACCTTGTCACCATCCTCAAAAGCACGGATATTATTGACGGTGGTCTTTACAGGAGCAGAGGAAAGGTAAGCAACAGAGCCTACAAATGCGTCACGACCTGTGCCGTATGCGAGATTGTGCTGAATATATCCCTCCGCCAGCAGGCTTGCAGCCTTTTCAGTATCGCCGTTTGCAAAGGTACCTATGAGTTCGAGAGCTTTCTGTGTGTTTGTCATTGTAGTTTCCTCCTTAATATTCTGTTGGCTATTGCCAAAAATTTTCTTAAAAATGTTCATAGTGGATTTCTCCTTTGGGATTGCTTCGAGCTTCGCAGCGGCCGTTCTCCGTAGCTCTTGACTATATTATACGAGCGTCTGTTTTAACCGTAAAGTACGCACAATATTGTGGCGTAGTTACCCAGAGGTAACGATTGGACAGTTACCAAAAGGAAACAAATGCGCAGCTGAGAGGCTTTTTCGGCGATTCTGTATGACGAAAAAATTTTTTTGCTGGTTTCAATATATTGATTGTTTCTAGGCTGTATGGTATAAATAAAGGCGGCATAAGTTTGATGCAAAGCATCAAACTTCGATAAAAAGGAGATGAGCAAATGAGTACACAAAAAATAATGAAAGAATTGCCTGCTTGTCCGGTGGAAACAACTTTGATGCTGATAGGCGATAAATGGAAGGTTTTAATTTTGCGTGACCTGCTTACAGGCACAAAGAGATTTGGAGAATTAAAAAAATCAGTTGGCAATGTATCACAAAAGGTGCTGACTGCACAGCTTCGCGCAATGGAGGAAAGCGGTCTGTTAACCCGGACCGTGTATGCGGAGGTGCCGCCGAGAGTGGAGTATACCCTGACGGAGCTGGGACAGAGCCTGCATCCGATTTTGGACGCTATGCTGAATTGGGGGACGGAGTATAAGGCACAGAATCGGTAAGGTGGGTTAAAGGGGCATCATAAAATCATCCAATTTAGATGATTCTATGATGCCCCTTTTATTTTACATATCATTCGGAATAATATTAAAAGTAAATTGATATTATTCCGAATGTGTAGATTTGTCAAACATATGTTACACAGAGAGAAGATAATGCTGTAGAACCTGAGAAGGAGATTTCCATTTGAGAGGACGCATAGGAA